>JAIDCC010000062.1 GCA_029056055.1 Duncaniella sp. | reverse complement strand
ATGCTTCTTCACTCAAGCCCCAAATCATCGCAAAAATAACTTCGTCTTATTTGTTCATTTATTTTTCTCACTTACTTGGAAGTTTATCTTATGTTTTCTTCTATAAACAAACGAACCTACAAAAAATATCAACCATCCGAGTGTCGAAAGGACAATTCCTGTCTTTAGCCCGGGGGTGAAATACTTTCCTTCGATAAGGTGGCGCCCCGCCGGGACACGCAATGCCATCATGCCGAGGTTGGCACGATAGATTTTGGCGGGTGTCCCATCTATCGTGACGCTCCAGCCCGGGTCGGCGGGTATGGAGAAAAACACGAGTCGGTCTTCGGAGGCTGCGGGGGCTGTGGCGGTGAAGCCTCGCGTGGTCGCTACGAAATTTTCCATTGCGCCTTGCTTTCTGGCCGCTGCGAGGGAGTCTAACGAGAGCTTTTCGGCGGGAAGGGTTTGCCGCGTAACGAGGTCTGAGAGTTCGGCGGCATCGTCCGCTCCAAGCACAACGCCCGAGAGCATACGCAAGGTGATGTCGGGCAGAATATCGTCTGACAGCGTGTCTCCTTTTGCCGTAATTTCCGTTATCATTTCCAGCATTTCATCGGTCACGGGCAGCAGCTCCTCTTCGGGGAGGTACTCCGTGTAGGTAAATCCCATCGGAATGAAATTGTGGTTGCGATAGAATGACATGTCAGCCGTCACGAAGTCGGGACGATTGCACGCTGCCGGCAGAATTGTGCTTGAAAGGTCGGTGTCACCTTTGAGACCAATCCACCCTACGCTGAGCATAGATAATGCAGATTCAAGATGATGCGATGGTATGAAGCGCGGGCTGGCAGGACCTGTATAGCTCTTTTTGAAATCCATGAGAGCCTTGTTCTGTGCCGAATGAAAGGTCTGAATATCGGGTAGATTTTCGAGAAGTCCCCAATTTGTATAAATTGTTTTGAGATGCACACGCTCAAAGGAATCCTTCTCTCTGACAATCTGACCAATCTCACGCTTTGAGCCCATGTAGTCACTGACGTAATAAATGTTATCTAACGAGGCTGCCTCATCTAAATTGCTGATAGAATCAATGAACGCCAAATATCCAAATGTTCCCATGCCAACGACACACCATGTCAGCACTTTCAGACGAAATGAGGTGAACACCGCGAGCCAGAGCGTGGATATGCCTACAACAAACAAAACGCAAATTCTGATGTCGGTGTCGCTAACAGGCAGACTGTAAACCTTGTCGACGACAAAAGGTAATGCCACTAATGCCATCGCACATAAGGTATAGACAACGAACGGCCTTCGTCGTAGTGCGAACGGCTCGTCGAGCATCCTGAGCGACGCAACGATGATGAGAAGGTCTAATGCGTAGCCCCAGCGGATGTAGCTGTTGTTCGCACCGAACGCGAAAATGCTGTTGAGCGGCGTGAGAAGTATGACCATCATCACCGAGAGCAACCATGTCAACGGGCTTTTCGGGTGGCGCACCACGTAGAGGGCGGCGAGGGAGCAGCCCGTCACCGGCACGTAGAGATGCGCGCTGCAAAAGGATTCTGAAAACGAGTTGAGTCCTCCTTCCGAGAATGTCGGTGTCACGAGCAAAGCAAGTCGTTTGAGAGCTATGACGGTGAGGCCGAAGATGTTGTCGCCGAATCCGTAAATGCCGTTGCGGCTGTTGCCCGCCACCGACGCCACTGCGGGAACAAACAACACTCCGGCCATAAGAATGCCAAGACAAATCGCCAAACACACAAGCCCTGTGTTTGAGGCGCGTTGTCGGAGGGAGTCATATTTCATCCCTATCAGCGCATACAATCCTGTGATTATGAAATTCAACGCCCCGCAATAGAAGTTGGCCATCACCGTGAAGCAGCTTAGAAGCGCCAGAAGAAGAAATGATTTCCGTTTTGCTGACTGTAGCTTTTCGACCAGTGTCAGAAACAGCGGCAGCGTAATCGTGCCGATGGCGAATATGAAGTAAAACTGATTGGCGAGACAGAAGGGACAGAGGCTATACATCAAGGCCCCGACGAAAGCTTTTCCGTCGTCGAGCCGGAGCGTTCTGAAAAAAGTTCGTGCCGAGAGAGCGTTGAGCAGGTTGACGAGGTAGAGCATCAGGATTATCCCCGCCCACGTGAATCGTTCGGGAAACAGACAGCAGGCGAGCGCAAACGGATTGCCGACGGTGTAATATGCGTATGCGCCTATGAAATTGTCGCCCAAAAGCGTGTTCCAGCTCCAGAATGGGGCGCCGCTGCCGAGCATGCGGCGCGTTTCGTCGATAAAGGGGATAATCTGTCCGGCCAGGTCGCAGGCAAACGAGCCGTCTGCAAGCCCGGCAATAGTCAGAAAGAGAGGCGACAATGCTATTGTCGTTATGACTACCGTAAAGAGGATTAGGCGTTTCATGGAGTCAGGTTAACGGCCTGTGCCGGTTTTGGGTCTACGTTTCACATATGAAACAATCACGGCCGCGGGGATGCTTGTCTCGCGGCCGTGATATATCTTCGGAGGTGAGTGTCTCGATTACTCCTTGACGCGCTCTACGTATGAGCCGTCGCGGGTATCGATTTTCACCTTGTCGCCGATGTTGCAGAAGAGGGGGACGCGGATTTCGGCGCCGGTCTCAACGGTGGCGGGCTTGAGGGTGTTGGTGGCGGTGTCGCCCTTGATGCCGGGCTCGGTGTAGGTGATTTCGAGCACAACGGTGATGGGCATTTCGCAGGTGAGGACGGTCTCGGTGGCTGCTTCTACCATAGCCTCGCAGATGTCGCCTTCCTTGAGGAACTGGACGCCTTCGATGCTTTCGCCGGGGAGGATGATTTCTTCCCAGGTTTCGGTGTGGAGGAAGTGATAGCCCATGTCATCCTTGTAGGAGAACTGGTAGGGGCGGCGTTCGATGCGAACTTCGTTGACCTTTACGCCGGAGTTCCAGGTCTTGTCGAGGATGCGGCCGGTCTTGACGTTCTTGAGTTTGGTGCGCACGAAAGCGGGGCCTTTGCCGGGCTTAACGTGGAGGAATTCTACGATGAAGAAGTAGTTGCCGTCGATGTCGAGGCACATACCGTTCTTAAAATCTGCTGTAGTTGCCATGTGTTGTTATGGTGTGAGTATTAAGTTTTTGAGTTTTGATGTGCGGGGCCGGGGATGCCGGCCTCGCATGAAGGGGCGGAGCTGTTAGTTGCAGCCGTCGCAACCACCGTCGCAGCCGCAGCCGCCTTCCGATTTGCCGCCGCAGCATCCGCCGCCACACGAGGGATGGAGCTCTTCGGGCTTGGCGTCGCGCACCTCGGTGATTTTGCCGTCGAAGCGCAGGTTCTGGCCAACGAGGGGATGGTTGAAATCCATCTTGACATGCTCGGGGGTGATTTCCACCACCTTGCCTGTTATCTGATATCCGTCGCCGGTGAGCATGGGCACAGCCTCGCCCACCTTGATTTTTTCGTCGTCAAACTTGCCGTCGGCGTTGAGGAATATGTCGCGGTCGAGGGTGACGATTTCGTCGGGGTTGAAGGGGAAGCCGTCGGCGGCAGGAATGCTGACGTTAAACGAGGCTCCCTTTTCGAGGCCGTCGAGTGCCATTTCGAGGCGCGGCAGCATGCCGGGAGTGATGCCGAAGATGAAGCGCTCGGGGGCGGAGGGTTCGATGGTGTGTACGAGGGTCTCCTTGCCGTCGGCGTCGACGGTGTAGAGGTCGTAAGTCATTTCGACGTATTTGCCGGGAAGAATCTTTTCCATAGTCGTAAGGGGTGTTTTTAGAGTTTGTTGTTATTGTCAGGCGGAGCGGCAGGCCGGGAGTTTTCCCACGAGCCGCGACACCCCGCCTGAGTGTTAACGCCTTGGCGGTGGAAAAGTTTCTTAGTTCTGTGCTTCGGGGTCGATGCCGGCGAGTTCGGGGTCAATCATGATGCGGCCGCAGTATTCGCAGACAATGATTTTCTTGTGCATCTTGATTTCCATCTGGCGCTGCGGGGGAATGCGGTTGAAGCAGCCGCCGCATGCGTTGCGCTGGATGTAGACCACGCCCAGACCGTTGCGTGAGTTCTTGCGTATGCGCTTGAAGGCGGTGAGGGTGCGGGCGTCGATTTTGGGCTCGATTTCCTTTGCCTCGGCAAAGAGTCGTTCCTCTTCCTTCTTGGTCTCGGAGACGATTTCTTCGAGCTGCTGACGCTTGTCGGCGAGAATCTGCTTGCGCTCTATCACCTGCATCTCGGCTGTCTCGATGTCGGCCTTGCGTGCTTCGATTTCGCGGGCATAGGTGTTGATGTGCTTCTCGTGGAGCTGGATGTCGAGGTTCTGATACTCGATTTCCTTGGTGAGAATGTCAAACTCCTTGTTGTTGCGGATGTTTTCGAGCTTCACCTGGAGGTCGGCTATCTGGGCCTGTGCTTCCTGGATTTTCACGCGGGCCTGGGCGGTCTTCGAGCGCAGGTCTTCGATTTCGGCATTAAACTTAGCAATACGAGTTTGCAGACCTTCGATATGGTCTGAGAGGTCGCGCACCTCTTCGGGGAGCTCGCCGCGGATGTCGCGGTTGCGGTCGATTTTCGAGAGGATGGTCTGGAGTTTGTAGAGTTCGCGCAGACGCTCTTCAACGCTGAGGGCCTGGTCGACGGTTTTTTGCTCTGTTGCCATATTGTGTTGTTTGTAGTGTCGGTGTGGATTTTTACTTGATTGTCACGGGCGATTTCTCGCGCGCAGACATATAGACTGCAAAGTTAGGAAATTTTTTCGAAATTTCCTCTACAAAAATGTTTTTTGCACATTTTTCGCTCTCGTAGTGGCAGGTGTCGGCTATGAGGATTTCGCGCCCGAAGTCGATGAGCGGGTGATAGCGGGTGTCAGACGTGACGTAGGCGTCGGCTCCGCGCGCTATCGCTTCCTCGATAAATTCGCTGCCCGACCCTCCGCAGAGCGCCACGCGCTCCACGCGGCCTCCCGGCCCCTCGGTGGCTCGGATGTAGGTGGTGTCGAGCCGCTCGGCCACGAGGTCGAGAAACTCTTCGCGCGAGAGAGCTTGCGGGAGATTACCGATGCGCCCGAGCCCGGCCTCGCCGCCCGCGGCCGCAGGGTCGAGCACCTCGACGTCGCGCAGCCCCAGCAGCGACGCCAGACGGGCGTTGATGCCTCGCGGAGCCGAGTCGAGCGCGGTGTGCGACGCATAGATGTCGACACCGCCACGGATGGCGGCTATGATGGCGCGCCCTGTCTTATCGTCGGGCGTCACCTGTCGCACTCCTTTGAATATCAGCGGGTGATGGGCTATGATGAGGTTGGCGCCGAGCGACAGAGCCTCGTCGACAATGGCGGCTGAGACATCCAGACACACCAAAGCCCCCGAACAGGCGGTGTCGGGGGGCAGTGTCCTCACTTGCCACCCCGTATTGTCCCATTTTTCCTGGAGCTCCGGGGGTGCAAGGGTCTCTATCGCCGAAATTATTTCTCGGATAGAGGGCATGTGATTATGACGTTATGCTTTGGTTTGGGCTGCTGTTTTAGAGCGGGATTAATAATCGGTTGGGATTGGGGGTTGACTTCTCTGCGGGAGGTCTGATTACTTCTCCTTGAGGTTGAGAGCTATCTGGAGCTCGTCGAGCTGAGTGTCGTCAATCTGCGAGGGAGCGTCAATCATCATGTCGCGTCCGGCGTTGTTCTTCGGGAAGGCTATCACGTCGCGTATCGAGTCGAGGCCGGCCAGAATGCTGACGAAACGGTCGAATCCGAAGGCGAGTCCGCCGTGAGGGGGCGCGCCATACTTGAAGGCATCCATGAGGAAGCCGAATTTGTAGCGGGCATCCTCCTCGCTGAGTCCCAACAGACGGAACATCTTGTCCTGAAGTTCGGAGTCGTGGATACGGATTGAGCCGCCGCCGAGTTCGTTGCCGTTGACCACCATGTCGTAGGCCGTGGCACGCACAGCGCCGGTGTCACTGTCGAGCATGTCGATGTCGTCGGGATTGGGCGCGGTGAAGGGATGGTGCATGGCGTAGTAGCGCTGGGTCTCGTCGTCCCACTCGAAGAGGGGGAAGTCTACCACCCACAGGCACGAGAACGTCTGCGGGTCGCGCAGACCGAGTCGCGAACCCATTTCGAGGCGAAGTTCGCAGAGCTGCTTGCGGGTCTTCATGGTGGCGCCGGCGAGGATGAGCATCAGGTCGCCGGGCTTGGCGCCGCCGCGTTCGAGCCATGCGCGAAGCTGCTCGTCGGTGAAGAATTTGCCCACCGACGACTTAATCGAGCCGTCTTCCTCGAGCTTCACCCACATCATGCCCTTGGCGCCCACCTGCGGACGCTTCACGAAGTCGGTGAGCTGGTCGAGCTGCTTGCGGGTGTAGCCCGCGCAGCCGGGAGCCACGATGGCGCCCACATACTCGGCGTCGTCCATCACGGCGAAGCCTGAGCCTTCGGTGAGGTCTTTGAGCTCCACAAACTCCATGCCGAAACGGGTGTCGGGCTTGTCGGAACCGTAGAGACGCATAGCGTCGGCCCACGTCATGCGGGGGAAAGGCTCGGTGAAGTCAATGTCTTTCACATATTTGAAGATGTGTTTCACCAGACCCTCGAACATTTGGAGCACGTCTTCCTGAGTGACAAACGACATCTCGCAGTCAATCTGCGTGAACTCCGGCTGACGGTCGGCACGAAGGTCCTCGTCGCGGAAGCATTTCACTATCTGGAAGTAACGGTCGAAACCGCTCACCATCAGAAGCTGCTTGAACGTCTGGGGCGACTGCGGCAGGGCGTAGAACTGTCCCGGATTCATGCGCGAGGGCACCACGAAGTCGCGCGCGCCCTCAGGGGTCGACTTGATAAGCACCGGAGTCTCAACCTCAAGGAAGCCCTTCGAGTCGAGATAGCGGCGGATTTCAAACGCCATGCGGTGGCGAAGCTCGAGATTGCGGCGCACGGCTCCGCGGCGCAAATCGAGGTAGCGATACTTCATACGGAGGTCGTCGCCGCCGTCGGTTTCATCTTCGATGGTAAACGGAGGCACCGCACTCTTGTTGAGCACCTTGAGGTCGGTGGCGATGATTTCGATATCGCCCGTAGGATTTTTGGCATTCTTCGAAGTGCGCTCGGCCACCTTGCCGCTCACCTGCACCACGTATTCACGTCCGAGTTTGTTGGCCTGCTCGCAAAGCGCAGGGTTTGTATCCATGTCAAACACAGCCTGAGTGATGCCATAGCGGTCGCGGACATCGACAAAAGTCATGCCGCCGAGCTTACGCGTGCGCTGCACCCATCCGGCCAGCGTCACTTCGCGGCCGGCATCCGAGAGTCGCAGCTCTCCGCATGTATTGGTCCTGTACATATCTAAAATTTCAGAATTGGTCGGGAAAATTTTCCGCAAAGATAACGTAATTCTCTCAAAATTCCAAATTTGCCCGTCATCCCCGCCCGAAACTCCTCAAATTCCTGTCGGGACCGCGCAGGCAGGGGCACACCGAAGCGCGCAGCCTTCGCCGCGGCACTCAAATTCATAATCTCTCTTAGTAATCGCGCTTGATGATGTAGGAAAGCAGCGTCAGCAAATCCTGTCTACCCTCCGTATCGGGAAACACCGACAAAGCCTCGGCAGCCTCGCGGTGGAGACGCTCAAGCGTGGCCTCGGCATACTCGATGCCGCCGTTTGCCTTGGCAAACTCTATCAGCTCGGCTATCTCCTCGTCGGTCAGCCCCCCCTTTTCCACCAATCCGCGCATCTCCTCGCTCTTCGCGAGCACATGCAGCAGCGGAAGCGTCACCTTGCCCTCGCGCAAATCATTGCCGGTAGGCTTACCGACGGCCGGGTCGCTGAAATAGTCGAAAATGTCGTCCTTAATCTGAAAACAGAGGCCGAAAATCCGCGCATACTCGCGCAGTGCCTCAAAGCGAGGCCCCTCAGTCACTCCGCAGCAATAGCAGCCCATCTCGACACACGACACGAAAAGCGACGCAGTCTTGTGGGAAATCACCTCATAGTAAGCCTCCTCGCTCAGCGTGTGATAGCGCGCGTTATAGATTTGGTCCATCTCGCCCAACGACAGCAGGCGGCCAAGCGACGCAATGGTTTCTACCACGCTCATCGAACGGGTCTGCATGGCCAGTCGCAGCGAAGTCGACACGAAGTAGTCGCCCACGAGCACGGCGATATGATTGTCCCAGATGGCGTTGATTGTAGGCTGTCCGTGGCGCAGGTCGCTGTTGTCTACCACATCGTCGTGTATCAGCGACGCATTGTGCAATATTTCTATCGAAGCCGCCCCGGCTATCGCCCGGTCGTTGATTTCGCCGAGCATCCTGGCGGTCAGAAGCACCATCATCGGGCGCAGCTGCTTTCCCTTGTGCTTCAGATAGCTTTCTATCACATTAGACATCAGAGGGTTGGCCGAGTGGAGCGATTCGCTTATGAGAGTATTCACCCTTTCGAGCGGTTCGCCGAGCGATGCGCGTATGTCCGATACTGATGTCATTGTTTGAGTGTGAGTGACGTTTTGAGCCACAAAATTACAAAAATCTTTTAACAAATCACCCAACCCCCTCAAAAAAAATCAAACTTCCTTTTTCTAAAGAAGAATGGAGCGCACTACACGGGAAGCCGGAAAACGAGTCTACGGCAGCCTGTCCGGACGGATGTCTTCTAACCCGGCATCGCGCCGCATCAATCACTTTTCAGACGCGACTCCGGCGAAGAAATCGGTGGAGAGGATAGTGTGGCTGACGGTGCGGGCCACGGAGTCGGCACTGTCAGAGAGAGGGGCTTCGTCGAGGAGGGTCGGCGCTGCTCCGCGCCACCCTTGCGGGCCGGTGGTGCCGGTCAACGCAAGCAACGTGGGGAAAAATTCGGTCTGCGCCACACGTCTCCCCACGCGCTTGCTCACACCGCAGTTGGCGATGATGATGGCCATCGGTTCTTCCTCGCGTCCCGCCGAGACGACATCCTGCGAGTGGTCGCTCACTATGGCCACAATGGTGTTGTCGGCGAGTCCGAGACTGTCGAGACGGTTGAGAAACCGGTTGAGCTCGGCGTCGAAGTAGGCCGTCATCTTCAGATAGTCGGCTTCTGGGCGCGAGAGCGAGGCGTCGGTGTCAATCCATGAAGGGATTCGCTCCTCAGGAATAGTCCTGTCACGGAACGGCACGTGCATCGACACCGTGAGCAATTCCATGAAGAACGGTCGGGGCAACGAGGGCATCAGCGAGGCACCAAAGGTCAGCAGCGCGCCGTCGCCCCCCTCAGCCTCGATGAGGAGTGGGAAATCATTGCGCGAATAGAGCGAATCGAAACCATACGACTGAAAGGTGTCGTGCTCGTTCCACGCCGACATGTCGTCGGCAAACACCACCACGTCGGTCTCGCGGCCAAGACTGCGGCAGAGCGAGGGAAACGTGTTGCGACTACCCACCGCCATTGCCGCCGAGAAGCCGTTGATGGGGAATAGTCCGGTGTTGGCGATGAGCTGCCCGTCGCCCGAACCTCCGGCTCCCACCTGCGTCAGCACGTCGAGAGCCGAAAGAGTGCCCTCGCGACCGATGAGCGCGTTGAGCGTGGGCGTCACCTCGCGGCCTCCCACCTTGCGGCCCACAACTCCCGAATTGAGCGACTCGACAAGCAGAAGCACCACGTTTTTCCTGCTGTTGGCCTCGACGATGCTGTCGGCCGGCTTGACCTGCTGCCACGAGGGGACAGAAGTGATGAAAGCCTCCACCTCACGGCGGTCGGACTCCGTCAGGTCGCGGCGCAAGCCGAGTACATCCGCGGTGAGCTTGGCCTGCTTGAAGAACCCCACCACGGGGCCGTTGAGCGCCCTGTCGCGGTTGAGGGCGAAAGGTGCGACCTCGATACGTTCGGCCGTGGCCGTCAGAAAGGAGGTGTCCTTTCCCAGCAGACGTTGGTTACTTCTGAAAACGTGTGTGGCCACCCCCTGTCCTCCGGCAAACAGGACGACTGAGGCTATCGCATAGCCCCACTTCTCCCTGCGCGTGAACGCCGTGCGGTCTCCGACGCGCGCCACGCAAAGCGTCAGCACCACCGGGGGCAACAGAAACAGAACGTCACGCCACTGCCAGAGCCCGAGAGTGCTTCTCAGCAATTCGACATTGAGGTTTCGGCCAAGCAGCAGCGAACTGAGGCCGGGAAGGTCGCCCCAGAAACGGAAATACCACACAGAACCGATTTCCCAAAGCGCGACGACCCATAGAAAGATGGTGCCCCACACGCGCCCTCTCCTCCCCGCGATGGCGAAAGGCATCGACAAGAGAGCCGCGTCGCCGAGCAGACGCAGAAATTTGGCCACGGCCGTGCGCGCCGACAGCGATAGCGTCTGCTCGCCGCTCAGCCACCACACGAATATCAATCCGGCCACGAAGAGCCAGCACCAAACGACCTCCCCGCGCCACTTCCTCATTTCATTCATATAAGTAAGGAAAAAATCTTGAACTATCAGTTTTCCGCAAAATTACGAAAAATAACTGATGCCTGCAAAGAGGGATGGCGCGGGGAGCCGGGATATGGGTCGGGGAGATTAGCGGATGGAGATGTGGAGTGGGGTGGAGAGGGTCCAGTCGACGGGGATGGTGAGGGTCGAGGTGGCGGGGTCGTAGCGCCATGAGCCTTTGCGGAGGGTGCGGCCGTCGACGGTGACTTCACGAGGTGAGCCGTCGAAGAGGTGGATGGCAAACGTGAGGTGCTGTCGGGCGGGGGCGCCGGGATAGGTGCCCTGAGCCGAGACGTCAATGTCGATGCCTCCCACTGTGGCGTCGCCCTTGAAGGTGATGAGGCGGTAGGCGCCATCGTCGAGCGAGCGGGGCGAGAGGCGGTCGTCTTCATAGAGGACGTATTCCGATTCGCCGAGGTAAGGATAGTAGTTGATGGTGTAGCGGTCGGTGCGATAATCGCCGGTGTTGGCCATTTCGTAGTCGGCCTGCGGGATGAAAGCACCGGCGCGGACGTAGAGAGGCAGCACGTCGAGGGGAGCATCGGCGGTGATGGTGTCGCCACCCTGATAGATGCGCGAGGGGTTGGCGAAGTCGGTCCAGAGGCCTTCGGGGAAGACTACGCGGCGCGAAGTGGCACCCTTCTCAAGCACGGGTGCTACGAGGATGTCGCGACCCCAGAGGTATTGGTCGGTGATGTCGTCGTAGCGCGACGAGCCGGAATAGAAGTTGAGGGGGCGCACCAGCGGCAGACCCTGCGAGGCGTTCTCGTAGGCGAGGGTGTAGTTGTAGGGGAGCCATGCGTAGCGCGTCTTGATGAGGTCGAGGGTGATGTCGCGTTGGTCGGGGTAATGGTATGGTTCGGCGGTGCGTTGCGCGTGGGTGCGCAGCACGGGCGAGAAAGTGCCGAGCTGGAGCCAGCGCACGTAGAGTTCGGGGTCGTAGGGGGCCTCTTCGTCGATGGCGAAGCCGCCGACGTCGTGGCTCATGTAGCCGAGGCCGCTGAGGCCTGAGTTGAGCATGATGGTGATTTGCGGCTGCATTCCGCCCCACGAGCGCGACACGTCGGTGCTCCAGGGGAAGACCGAGTAGCGCTGAAGGCCTGTGGTGCCCCCGCGCATGAGGGTCATCAGACGGCGGTCGGGGAATGAGTCGGCATAGAGGTCGGAGATGATGCGGCTCCAGTCGTTGCCGTAGAGGTTGTGATACTGCCGCGTGGTGAGGCCGTTGGCATGGAGGCCCGATTCGGGATGCACTTCGGGCTCGCCGAGGTCGCCCCACCAGCCGCCTACGCCTTCGAGCGTGAGGGCGTGATAGCGGTCGGCAAGCCAGCGGCGCGTGTCGGGATTGCTGACGTCGAACATGCCGCCTTCGCCCACCCAAATCTGCACTTCCTGGGTCTGGCCTGTCGAGTCGTTTTTGAGCAGGAGGCCGTCGCGCGACAGTTCTTCAAAATTCGCCAGCCCCTCGCCGTTGCGAAGCACGTAGGGCTGCGAGATGATGACGGTGTTGATGCCGCGGTCGGAGAGGCCGCGGAGCATTTTCTGATGGTCGGGCCAGAGGGAGGGGTCCCACGCGAGGCGCCCCATGTCCTGCTCCTTTCCATACCAGTAGAGGTCGAGCACGATGCCGTCTACTGGGTAGCCCTGACGCTTGAGAGTGTCAATGGCCCCCTCGGTCTCGGCGCGGTTGTGATAGCCGTACTTTGATGTGATGTAGCCGAGGCTCCAGAAGGGTGGAAGTTTCTGGCGTCCGGTGAGCTGCGACAGGCTCGAGGTGAGCGATGCGAGCGAGCCGGCCGAATTGACGAAGTAGTAGACCACGGGCGACGTCGACTCGGTGGTGTAGACCATCGGATTCGACATGACGAGACGCGCGGCGGCGAAGTCGTCGAACACCACGGCATAGCCGCTGCTCGCGAGGAAGAGCGGCATGGTGATGTTCATCTGCGAGATGCGGGGGTCGGAGCCGGTGTAGCCGTAGTTCTGGCGGTTGTACATCACGAGGGTGTCGCCGGCGAGGTTAAACGAATGGCCGCGTTCGCCCGCGCCGTAGAACGAGCCGCCCCCCATCGTGGAAATCGAGAGACTCTGCCGGCCGTCGGCTCCGACTGTGCGGAGACCCGGGTCGGAGATGGCACGGTCGGGCCCGGCGGTGATGTCAACCGCTCCGGTGAGGGCGTTGACACGCGCCGTGACGCCGGTCTGCGTGGTGAGAATCTGATAAGAGCCGACGGCGGTGAGCGAAGCCTCGACGGTGCGCCCGTCCTGCATCAGAAGCGTCTGCGACTGCGGAGCGGCCACGCCCGTCGGGAGGTTTTCGACACGGAGGATGTCGTCGGTGACGGGCGTCACCACGACGTGACGCCCGGAGGGGGTGACGAGGTCAATCTCGGTGGCCTGAAGAGTGGCGGCCACCGAGACCAGAGAGAGGAGAGATATGAGCTTGCGCATAGTCTGAGAGAGAAGAGAGAGGGGGTTAAGCTTTGTAGAGATAGCGCTTGATGGAGCGTTTCGGGGTCTTTTCGAATTCTTCCTGCTGGAGACGGTAGCCGGTCACCTGCGAGTAGGCGGGCAGATTGGTGTTGAGCTGCTTGATGTTGTCGTCCATGATGGCTTCGAGGGCGCGCTCGGAGATGTTTTGCGAGTGGGCGCTTTCGAGGTCGGGATAGATGAGGGCGAGCAGACGGCCGCCGCCGGCATCGACCACGAGGCTTTCGGAGACGTAGGGCATGTTGTTGAGCTTGTCTTCGATTTCCTCGGGATAGATGTTCTGGCCCGAAGCGCCGAGAATCATGTTTTTGTCGCGGCCGCGGATGTAGAGGAAGCCGTCGTCGTCGAGGTTGCAGATATCGCCGGTCGACATCCATCCGTCATCGGTGAAGGCCGATTTGGTGGCCTCGGGGTTCTTGTAGTAGCCGGTCATGGTGTTGGCGCCCTTGACGTAGAGCACGCCGGGAGTCACGGCGGGGTCGGGCGAATCGATGCGCACCTCCATGCGGTCGACAATCTGTCCGCACGAGCCTGCGCGCGCCACATCCCACGAAGCGTAGGAGATGAGGGGGCCGCACTCGGTCATGCCGTAGCCGACGGTGAAGGGGAAGTCGATGCGGCGCAGGAACGACTCGACATCCTTGTTGAGGGCTGCGCCGCCGATGATGATGCCTTCGACGCGGCCTCCGAACGTCTGGAGCAGACGGTCTTTGATTTTGGCCAGCAGACGGTCGTCGACAAAGGGCACCATGAGCATGAGTTTCATCAGGGGCTTGTCGAGCAGGGGGAACACGCGGGTCTTGATGATTTTCTCTATGACGAGGGGCACGGCGACGATGATGCGGGGGCGCACTTCCTGGAAGGCTTCCGTCAGGATGCGGGGCGAGGGGGTGCGGGTGAGGATGTAGATGTGGCCACCGCCGATGAAGGGGCGGAGCATGTCGATGGTGAGGCCGTACATGTGGGCCAGAGGGAGCATGCACACCACGCCGTCGCCCGGTTGGGTGGGAAGGTTTTCGATACAGAACTGCACGTTGCTCCAGAGCGAACGGTAGGGCAGCATCACGCCCTTCGAGAAGCCGGTCGAGCCTGAGGTGTAGCTGATGAGGCAAAGTTCCTCGGGCGAGTCACGGTAGTATTTGACGTCTTCGGGGGTGAAGCGGTCGGGATACTTTTCGCCGAAGAGCTGGTTGAGGTGGGCGCGCGCCACGGCCAGGCGGTCATCATTCGAATAGATGAGCGAGAGGTCGGCCGTAGAGAGGGCGCCGGCTATCTTGGGCATCGCCTCGGGGTTGAGCGCCTCCCACTTGGCGGGGTCGATGATGACGAGCTTGGCGTCGGAGTGGTTGATGAGGTGCTGGATGTTGTCGGGCTTGAAGTCGCCAAGGATAGGCACCACGACAGCGCCGTAGGTGAGCACCGAAAGGAAGCTCACACACCAGAGCGAGGAGTTTTTGCCGCACACCACAATCTTGTCGCCCGGCTCGACGCCAATCTGGCTGTAGAGAATGTGGAGTTTGGCTATCTTGCGCGCCACATCTTTATATGAGAGGGTGACACCGCCGAGGTCGGTAAACGACGGCTGTTCCCAATAGTGGCGCACCGCGTCCTGGAAGTAGTGATTGAGACTGTCTCGATGATTCATTGCTGGTGGGTTGGAGGCGAGAGGGGGTTAAGTCTGTAGGATTTAGGATTCGTTGATTTGTGAGGAGAGCGGTTAAGTATGTGTTCGAAATTACTTACTTTTTGACTTTGCGGCGCGGCTTGGCCACTGGCGCACGCTTCAGACGGAGCACCTGCGCCGAGCGCGGGGGCATGTAGAGGCGGAGCCATTCGCGTCCGGCGGGGGCGAATAGAGGGTCGTTCTGCGTCAGATGGCTCACCGTCTCGTCGATGTTGCCGTAGCCTCCGAATGCGGGGCTGTCGGATGAGAGCACCACTTCATATTCGCCGGCGGGGGCGAGGATGCCGTAGCCGGTGAAGGCCTCGGTGGGATTGAAGTTGAAGACAAACACGAGGTCGCCGCGCATGTAGGCCAGCACCTGGTCGTCGTCTTTCTCCCAGAGTTTCACCACCGGGAGGGCCTGGAAATTGTAGACCGACGAGATGGTGTGGACCATGGCGTTGTCGAAGGCGTTGAGGAAACCATACTTCAGCTCCTCGCGGTCGACGAGGTCCCACTGGCGGCGGGCATACTTGTAGCTCCAGCCGTTGCCCTCGCGCGGGAAGTCAATCCACTCGGGGTGGCCGAACTCGTTGCCCATGAAGTTGAGATAGCCGCCGTTGATGGTCGAGGCGGTGACGAGACGTATCATCTTGTGGAGCGCCATGCCGCGGGCCACGACCATGTTGTCGTCGTCTTTCATCATGTGCCAGTACATTTCCTTGTCGATGAGGCGGAAGATTACGGTCTTGTCGCCCACGAGGGCCTGGTCGTGGCTCTCGACGTAGGAGATGGTCTTCTCGTCAGCGCGCCGGTTGGTGAGCTCCCAGAAAATCGAGGTGGGTTTCCACTCTTCGTCCTTGCGCTCCTTGAGGAGTTTTATCCAGTAGTCGGGGATGCCCATGGCCATGCGGTAGTCAAACCCGATGCCTCCGTCCTTGAAGGGCACTGCGAGTCCCGGCATGCCGCTCATTTCCTCGGCTATGGTGATGGCGTGGGGGTTGAGCTCGTGGATGAGCTTGTTGGCGAGGGTCAGATAGGTGATGGCGTTGGTGTCTTCGCCGCCGTCGTAATAGTCGTCATAGCTGCCGAAGGCCTGGCCGAGACCGTGGCTGTAGTAGAGCATCGAGGTGACGCCGTCGAAACGGAAACCGTCGAATTTGAATTCCTGAAGCCAATACTTGCAGTTGCTCAGCAGGAAGTTGATTACGTCGTTCTTGCCGTAGTCGAAGCAGAGCGAGTCCCACGCCGGGTGTTCGCGCCGCGAGTCGCCGTAGAAGTACTGGTTGTAGCTTCCGTCGAGGCGTCCGAGGCCTTCGACTTCGTTTTTGACGGCGTGCGAGTGGACTATGTCCATGATGACGGCTATGCCCATCTCGTGGGCGGTGTCGATGAGGCTCTTCAGTTCTTCGGGGGTGCCGAAGCGGCTCGACGGAGCGTAGAAGCTCGACACGTGATAGCCGAACGAGCCGTAATAGGGATGCTCCTGAATAGCCATGATTTGTATGGCGTTGTAGCCGTCGCGGGCTATGCGCGGCAGCACGAGGTCGCGAAATTCGGTGTAGGTGCCGATGCCCTCTTTCTCCTGAGCCATGCCGATGTGGCATTCATAGATGAGCAGCGGGCGCGTGTCGGGGCGGAATTTGCGCACCTTCCATTTGTAGGGGGCGGGATTCCACACCTGGGCCGAGAAGAGATGAGTCTGCTCGTCCTGCACGACGCGGGTGGCGTAGGCGGGGATGCGCTCCCCCTCGCCGCCGGGCCATTCCACTATCATTTTATAGAAATCGCCGTGGCTGAGGTCTTTGTCCTTGAGCTTCAGCTCCCACACGCCTCCGTCTTTCGGCTTGAGGGCATATTTCTTGAGGCGCTTCCACTTGGAGAAGTCGCCCACGAGGGTGATGGCGGTGGCGTTGGGCGCCCACTCGCGAAACACCCAGCCTCCTTCGGGGGTGCGGTGCAGGCCGAAGAAGTTGTGGGCGTTGGCAAAGCTGTCGAGCGAGCCTTCGGGGCCACACAGTTCCGCTTCTTTATTGACGGCATCCTGATGGCGCCCTTCGATGGCTTCGCTGTAGGGGGCGAGCCACGGGTCGTTCTTGATAATGTTGAGGGTCTTGGTTCTCATTAGATTGATGATTTTTAGTGGGCACACACCTCGCGGCGGCGGGCCGGCAGCCCGGCTCCACACTGCCGCAGGGAGAGATTTTAACACGCAAACTTACAAATTTCCCCTCTAACTACCAAACCGACAAAGCCAAAAAACCTTTAGGGGGTTCATTTTTTTGTCAATAGCGGGAAAAATTGTACCTTTGCAGTCGGAAAACGCGACGGGTGTCTCCCGCCCCACATCACACAACACTTCTCTCCTTTCCAACAGGTATGCAGAAAATCAGAAACATCGCTATCATCGCCCACGTCGACCACGGCAAAACCACCCTCGTCGACAAAATGCTCATGGCCGGAAAACTCTTCCGCGACAATCAGACCACGGGCGAACTCATCCTCGACAACAACGATTTGGAGCGCGAGCGTGGCATCACAATCCTCTCGAAAAACGTTTCTATCAACTACAACGGATATAAAATCAACATCATCGACACCCCGGGACACGCCGACTTCGGGGGCGAGGTGGAGCGTGTGCTCAACATGGCCGACGGCTGCCTGCTCCTCGTGGATGCTTTCGAGGGTCCGATGCCCCAGACACGCTTCGTGCTTCAGAAGGCCATACAGATGGGTCTGAAGCCCGTCGTGGTAATCAACAAGGTCGACAAGCCCAACTGCCGCCCCGACGAGGTGCAGGAGATGGTGTTCGACCTCATGTTCAACCTCGACGCCACCGAAGACCAGCTCGACTTCCCCACCATCTACGGCTCGGCAAAGAACGGCTGGATGTCGACCGACTGGAAAAAACCCACCGACAACATCAACGCCGTGCTCGATGCCATCATCGAATACATCCCCGAGCCGGAGACCATCGAGGGCGACGCTCAGATGCTCATCACCTCGCTCGACTTTTCGAGCTACGTGGGTCGCATCGCCATAGGCCGCGTTCACCGCGGCGAGCTCCGCGAGGGCATGGAGATTGCCCTCTGCAAGAAAGACGGCTCGGTGTCGCGCCAGCGCATCAAGGAGCTGCACGTCTTCGAAGGCATGGGCCGCAAGAAAGTCTCGTCGGTCAAGAGCGGCGACATCTGCGCCCTCATCGGTATCGAAGGCTTTGAAATCGGCGACACCGTGGCCGACGCAGCCAACCCCGAACCGCTCCCCCGCATCGCCATCGACGAGCCCACTATGTCGATGACTTTCACCATCAACGACTCTCCCTTCTTCGGCCGCGACGGCAAATACGTCACCTCGCGCCACATCGCCGACCGTCTCACCAAGGAACTCGACCGCAACCTGGCGCTGCGCGTCACCAAGGCCGACAACGAAGACACCTGGACCGTCTTCGGCCGCGGCGTGCTCCATCTCTCGGTGCTCATCGAGACGATGCGCCGCGAGGGTTTCGAGCTTCAGGTGGGTCAGCCGCAGGTCATCATCAAGGAAATCGACGGCGTCAAGTGTGAGCCTGTCGAATGGCTCACGGTCAACGTCCCCGAAGAATACTCGTCGAAAATCATTGATATGGTGACGCGACGCAAGGGCGAGATGGTCACAATGACCACTCAGAACGACCGCATCCACCTCGAATTCGTAATCCCCTCGCGAGGCATCATCGGTCTGCGCAACAACGTGCTCACCGCTTCGGCCGGCGAGGCCATCATGGCCCACCGCTTCCATGAATACCAGCCCTGGAAGGGCGACATCGAGCGCCGCACCAACGGCTCGCTCATCGCAATGGAGGCCGGCACCGCCTACGCCTATGCCATCGACAAGCTTCAGGACCGCGGCAAATTCTTCATCTTCCCGCAGGAAGAGGTCTATGCCGGGCAGGTCGTTGGCGAGAACGCCAAAGACAACGACATCGTGGTCAACGTCACCAAGTCGAAGAAGCTCACCAACATGCGTGCCAGCGGCGCCGACGACAAGGCCCGCATCATCCCCCCGGTGGTCTTCTCGCTCGAAGAGGCTCTCGAATACATCAAGGAAGACGAATACGTCGAGGTTACTCCTCATCACCTGCGTCTGCGCAAAATCATCCTTGACGAGCTCGAACGCAAACGCGCCAACAAAAACTAAACCTACGACACTCTGCGGCAGACGCCTGGGGTGACGCGCCTCGAAACCGCGCTCCCGCGTCTGCCGCAACACATAAATCCATTCACACCGTTTCATACCGTTTCATACCATGTCAACCTTAAATTCATTCACTCCC
This sequence comes from Duncaniella sp., assembly GCA_029056055.1. Classification (GTDB taxonomy): domain Bacteria; phylum Bacteroidota; class Bacteroidia; order Bacteroidales; family Muribaculaceae; genus Duncaniella. Next base: position 6,193 of record JAIDCC010000062.1, on the reverse strand, counting down.
GCCGAGGCTAAGGCCTGGGTGGAAAGCCGCGTCTGGGCAAACGGCTGGGACGCCAATCCCGATGCCACGACCGACCCCGTGGAATTTGCCGCTCAGTATGCCGCAGCTCCCGAGCTCTGGAACGCTCTCTTCAAATTTCTCGCCGAAACCGACCTCAAGACTCTCCCCGCCGGAAAGCATGAGATTATCCCCGGTCGCGTGTGGGTAAACCTCCTCGAATACACCCCCAAGGACGAGGCCAACACCAAAATCGAAAACCACGACAAGTTTATCGACCTTCAGTATCTCATCGAAGGCGACGAGCTCATGGGCCTCGCTGACAAAGTGACCCCCACCGGTGCCTACGACCCCGTCAAAGACCGCACCAACTACACCGCCGACTCGCCCGTGAATTACGTGCCCGCCGGTCCCGACCGCTTCTTCCTCTACTTCCCCAAGGACATGCACCAGCCTTCGGTGGCCGCCGACCCGGCCCACGCTGTGCCCTCGCGCAAGGTGGTAGGCAAAATCGAATATCAGAAATAAGCCACGCCTGCGACGACATAGAGAGATGCACACTTCATTGAAAGTTTTTCTCAGGTCTGCCCTCGCCGGGGCAGGCCTTTTGGCCTTTGCCTCAGCTCAGGCGCAGGTGGCCGCTCCGATGCCCGACGTCAACGGCGTAATCGACAATACCCCCGACTCAATCCTTCAGGCCCGCATGGCGCGCCCCGTGGCTGGGTCGAGCCGCAACGGCAATCGCCCCGTGCTCTTCACGGTGGGCAATTCAACCATGCGCACCGGCACCAAGGGCAACGGCAACAACGGCCAGTGGGGATGGGGATACTTCTTCCCCGACTTCTTCGACAAAGATTCTGTCACCGTCGAAAACCATGCCCTCGGAGGCATGAGCACCCGCACTTTCTACACGCGCCTGTGGCCCGACGTGCTCAAGGGCGTGCAGGCGGGCGACTATGTGATGATTGAGCTGGGTCACAACGACAACGGCCCCTACGACTCCGGTCGCGCCCGCGCCACTATCCCCGGCATCGGCACCGACTCGCTCTGCGTCACCATAGCCGAGACCGGCGAGAAGGAGACCGTCTATACCTACGGCGAATACCTGCGCCGCTACATCAATCAGGTCAAGGCCAAGGGTGCTTATCCGATTCTGCTCTCGCTGACCCCCCGCAAGGCGTGGGACGAGGCGGGCCGCGTGGTGCGCGTCGACAAGACGTTCGGCCTCTGGGCGCGTCAGGTAGCCGAGGCTGAGGATGTGCCCTTCATCGACCTCAACGAAATCTCGGCCTCGAAGTATGACACGTTCGGCCCCGACAAGGTGGAATACATGTTCTACCTCGACCGCATCCACACGTCGCAGTTCGGTGCCGTTGAAAACGCCCGCTCGGCTGCCGAGGGGCTGCGTCAGCTCGACATCCCCCTCGCCCGCTGGCTCAAACCTGAGCCGGCGCAAATCGAGCGCAAGACGTCGCTGCCCGCCATCTTCCTCATCGGCGACTCCACCGTCAAGAACAAGGACGCCGACCCCGACGACATGTGGGGCTGGGGCGCCGTGCTCGCCGAGCAGTTCGACTCGACGAAGGTTGAAATCATCAACTGCGCCAAGGCCGGACGCTCTGCCCGCACTTTCCTCGACGAAGGCCGTTGGGACGAAGTCTATCGTTCGCTCCGCCCCGGCGATATGGTCATCATGCAGTTCGGCCACAACGACGGCGGCGACATCAACACAGGCAAGGCTCGCGGCGAGCTCCACGGAGCAGGCCCCGAGAGCAAGGTGTTTCTCATGGAACCGACGGGGCGTTACCAGGTGGTCTACACCTACGGCTGGTATCTGCGCAAGTTCATCGGCGATGCCCACGAGAAGGGCGCCACGGCTGTGGTGGTGAGCCACACGCCCCGCAACAAGTGGGATGCCGAGGGCCGCATCGAGAGCAATGCCGACAGCTACGGACTTTGGTCGCGTCAGGCCGCCGCGCAGATGGGCGCACCGTGGATTGACCTCAACGGGGCCACCGGCGCCAAGCTTCAGGCCCTCGGCCCGGAGGCTGCCGCTGAATACTTCAAGAAAGACCACACCCACTCCTCGCTCAAGGGCGCGCGTCTCAACGCCTCAACCCTCGCCTCGCTCCTTCCTCCCGCATTCCAGCGTCTCCGCTGACCGGGCGCGCGGAAAGACGCGCAAGGCATTTCCATTCTGAACGCAAACGGAGCCTGCTCCCCGAAATCGGGGGCAGGCTCCGTCGTTTTAGTCAGCGTTGGTCAGCGTCAGCCTCACGCGGGAAGCGACGGGGGCGGAGTGGCGGGCTGGGCTACGGGCTGTGCCGTAGCGAGTGGCTTGGCCTCCCAACCGAGTGCGCTCGCGCCGAGCACGGCTGCATCGGCCTCCTTAAGCTCGGAGAGTATCACTTTCACCTTGCCCTTGAACGTGGGCATCATGTGGCGCTCCATCGACTCGCGGATAGGTTTGAGCAGCAGTTCGCCACTCTTGGCGAGGCCGCCGAAGAGGATGATGGCTTCAGGCGACGAGAAGACGGTGAAGTCGGCAAACGCTTCGCCGAGGATTTCGCCGGTGTATTCGAAGATTTCCTTCGCCAGGGGGTCGCCGGCCACGGCGGCGTCATAGATGTCTTTCGACGTGATGGCTTCGATGGGCAGATTGCGCAGTATCGAGGCATCGGTGCGGATTTCGAGAAATTCGCGGGCGGTGCGTGCCACGCCGGTGGCCGAGCAGTAGGCTTCGAGACAGCCCGTGCGGCCGCAGCCGCAGAGACGGCCGTTGTTGCGCTTCATGATTACGTGGCCAAGCTCGCCGGCAAAGCCGTCAGAGCCGTAGACGAGCTGTCCGTTGATGACGATGCCCGAGCCTACGCCCGTGCCGAGCGTAATCATGATGAAGTTTTTCATACCGCGGGCGGCGCCGTAGGTCATTTCGCCGATTGCGGCGGCGTTGGCGTCGTTGGTGATGGCCACGGGCAGTCCGCCGAATTTCTCGCTCACCATCTGGGCCAGGGGCAGCGGCGTAGGCCAGGGGATGTTGACGAGTTTCTCGATGGTGCCGGTGTAGTAGTTGGCGTTGGGCGCGCCGATACCTATGCCGTAGACTTTGTCGACGGCGTCGTGGGCCACGAGCAGATTGTTGATGCCGGTATAGAGCTCGTCGATGTAATCATTGACGTTGGCATGCTTGAGGGTCTTGATTGAAGAGCTTGCGATGACGGCGCCGCGCGCGTCGACGATGCCGAAGACGGTGTTGGTGCCGCCTATGTCTACGCCTACTACATAAGGTTTCATAGCTTTTGGGGGATTTATTGGGTAAGATGATTAAAATTTCTCTGTTTCGACCGAGGGGGCGGCTTTCTCCGCCTCTCTTCTGCCGCAAAGGTAGTGATTTTATTAAAATAGGATGCACTAATATTTTAAAAAAACATGCGCTTATTGGTGAAAATTCCGTAATTTTCCGCTTTCCGGGGCTTTCGCCGCCCCCCGCAGGTGTCTCCTCCCCCGAAATCGGCTTCGCTTTTGCCGCATTGACCGACTTTTATTGCGCGTCGCCGTCGCGTTTTCCACTTTTTTTGCGTACCTTTGCGACTATGAAAGACAGCAATCCCGAAAATAGCGATTTTGACATCCACGACCGCCTTCCCGCCGACAAGGAGTTTGAGCGCGCGCTCCGTCCGAGCTTCTTCGACGGCTTCAACGGTCAGGAAAAGGTGGTAGACAATCTCAAGGTCTTCGTCCAGGCGGCCAAGATGCGCGGCGAGGCGCTCGACCATCTGCTGCTCTTCGGCCCTCCCGGACTCGGAAAGACCACTCTCGCAGGCATCATAGCCAACGAACTGGGAGTGAATTTCAAGGTCACTTCAGGCCCCGTCCTCGACAAGCCGGGCGACCTGGCCGGCATTCTCACCTCGCTCGAAGAAAACGATGTGCTCTTCATCGACGAAATCCACCGTCTGAGCCGTGTGGTCGAGGAATACCTCTACTCGGCCATGGAAGACTATCGCATCGACATCATGATTGACAAGGGCCCCGGCGCGCGCTCCGTGCAGCTCTCGCTCTCGCCCTTCACTCTCGTCGGCGCCACAACGCGCTCGGGTATGCTCACTGCCCCGATGCGCGCCCGCTTCGGCATCAACTGCCATCTCGAATACTATTCACACGACGTACTGGCCCGCATCGTGGCCCGCTCGGCCGCGCTCCTCAAGGTTGCCATCTCTGCCGACGCGGCTCTCGAAATCGCCCTCCGCTCGCGCGGCACGCCCCGTATCGCCAACTCGCTCCTGCGGCGCGTGCGCGACTTCGCGCAGGTCAAAGGCTCGGGCGACATCGACGTCGAGATTGCACGCTTCGCTCTCGAAGCCCTCAACATCGACCGCTACGGCCTCGACGAGATGGACCACAAACTGCTCCGCACCATGATTACCAAGTTCGGCGGCGGTCCCGTGGGCCTCTCCACCATTGCCACGGCCATCGGCGAGGAGCAGGACACCATCGAGGAGGTCTACGAACCGTTTCTCATCATGGAGGGCTTCCTCAAACGCACGCCGCGAGGCCGCGAGGTCACTTCGAAGGCCTACCGTCATCTGGGGCTCGACATGCCCGGTGCCTCCGGCTCGCTTTTCGACTGACCCCTCGCCACAGCGCGCCCCGTCAAATCATCGTCACTTCTTTCGCATCCCCTATCATCACACATCCCCCCATGGCAGGCATTAAATCTCTGGCCAAAGACACGGCTGTCTACGGCTTGTCGAGCATCATCGGTCGGTTTCTCAACTGGTGTCTGGTGCCCCTCTACACCATAATGTTTCCGGCGGCCGAATACGGCATCGTCACCTACATCTATTCCTTCACGGCGCTCGCCCTTATCATCCTCACCTACGGCATGGAGACCGGTTTCTTCCGCTTCACCGCCCACGAGCGCTACCCCGACCCGATGGAGGTCTACTCGACGTCGCTCATCTCGCTCGCCTCGTCGTCACTCCTCTTCATCGCCCTGCTCTTCGCCTTCCTCGCGCCCGTCAGCCGCGCCATGGGCTGCGCCGCCCACCCCGACTACGTTTGGATGATGGGCGTAGCCGTGGCTCTCGATGCCTTCACTGCTATTCCGTTCAGCTATCTGCGCTATCGCAAGAAGGCCATGCGCTTCGCCGCCCTGCGTCTGGTCAACATCGCTCTCAACATCGGCCTCAACATCTTTTTCATACTCATCTGCCCCTGGCTCTGGCGGCAGGCGCCGGGTTGGATTGCGTGGTTCTACGACCCCGACTTCGGCATCGGCTACATCTTCCTCACCAACCTCGTCACCTCGGCCGTCAACGTCCTCCTGCTCCTCCCCGAGCTGCGCGGTTTCCCCTGGCGCTTCAACGGCCGGCTGCTGCGCGAAATGCTCGCCTACTCCGCCCCGCTCCTCGTGCTCGGCATAGCCGGCGTCATGAACCAGAGCATCGACAAAATCATCTTTCCCTCGCTCTGTCCCGACCCCGCCGACGCCATGCACCAGCTCGGCATCTACGGCGCTAACTACAAAATCGCCATCGTTATGGTGATGTTCATTCAAGCCTACCGTTTCGCCTACGAGCCCTTCATCTTCGCCCGTGGCCGCGAAGCCGGGAGCGAGGAGGCCCGTATGCAGAGCTATCGCGACGCAATGAAGTGGTTTGTCATTGCCTCCATGGCCATTTTCCTCATCGTGATGTTCTACATCGACATCGTCAAACACTTCATCGCCCCCTCCTACTACAGCGGCCTCCGCGTGGTGCCCATCATTATGATTGCCGAATTCTTCTTCGGCGTTTTCTTCAACCTCTCCCTCTGGTACAAACTCACCGACAAAACTCAGTGGGGCATGTGGCTCTCACTCCTCGGACTCGTCGTCACCATCGGCCTCAACGTCATCCTCGTCCCCCGCATGGGCTACATGGGCTGCGCCATCGCCGCACTCGGCTGCTACGCCACCATGATGCTCACGAGCTACTGGGCCGGGCGCACCCACTATCCCATCGGCTACGACATCCCCCGCATGTGTCTCTACTTCCTCCTCGCCATGCTTCTTTGGGTGGTCGGCGTAATCATCGGCAGCGAAGCCCACCCCATCCTCACCATGCTCGCACGCACCCCGCTCCTCCTCGTCTACCTCCTCGTCGTGATGCGCGCCGAACACCTCTCCCTCTCCTCCCTCCGCGCCCTCATCCCC
>JAIDCC010000061.1 GCA_029056055.1 Duncaniella sp. | reverse complement strand
CGAGACAGGAGTGAGGGAGGAGGGGCCGGTGAGGTAGATTTTGAGGTTGGCCATTTGGTAGAAGTTGCGGGTTTCGTGGGGGCCGATTAGGCCGTAGCCGAGGCCGATGTTGACGGCGAAGACGGGCATGAGGAGTTCGGCGCGGGCGGAGAGTCCGACTGAGGTCTGGCGCAGGAATGGCGGGCGTGTGAAGCGGGTGTCGGCGCCTGTGGTGCCGGGCACTACGTAGGGGTCGAGACCTGTGTTTTCGCTCCATTGGATGTCGAGGGCGGGGCCGTAGCGGAACGTGGAGCAGGGTTGCCAGAGGGGGTTGAATGAGAGGCCGATTACGCCGAAGCGGCCGGGCAGGAGGGCGCGCTCGCCTTCAGGGGTGAATGAGCCGGCGTCAACGGGGTAGTAGGATTTGCGCCATGCGCAGAAGAGGGTGGTGGCAAAGACGGGGCGGCGTGGGCTGACAAACGAGACGTCGGGGAGTGGGGCGAAGGGAGAACGCGGCGCGCGCCGCTGAGCTGTCGGGGTGTAGACGAGGCCGAGGTTAAGGCCGAGGGTGTTGATGCCTGGATTTGGCCAAGAGGTGTTGCCGTTTGAGTAGTGGGTGATTTCTGGGGCGAGGAAGAGGGTGAAATGCGGGTCGAGGCGGTAGGCGAGGGGAATGGAGAGGTTGATGTAGGAGTTGGCGCGCGAACCGGAGACGATGTTTGAGGCGAGGTAGTCGAGCGAGCTGGTGCGATGCCATCCGAGCGTCAGGCCGAAGTTCCATTCGTAGGCTATGTAGAAGCGGTCGGAGAAGGCTTTGACGGGGGCGTTCTGGAAGAGGTAGAAGCCTGCGGGGGTGCCGACGGTGTGAGGGCGCATGAAAGTGGTGAGCGATAGACCGAGGCCTTGACGCACGTCGCGTGTCGAGGCGTCTCCGAGGCCTGAAAGGGAGTATTTGAGATGGAGCGACGCGGCCGAGTGGGTGGGGGCGGCGTCGGGTGGCAGGAGCGACGTCAGTTTGGGATTGGAACTGAAGGCGTAGTCTCCGCGGAGATTGAATTCGAAATGAGAGCGCAGCGAATCGGCGTCGGCAGCCCGGGCTGCGACGGCGGCCAATGCGGCGAGCAGTGAGATGAGGAGAAGGCGAAACACCGTGAGAGAGGTATTGATTTGGGTTAAGTAAGTATAGGAATTTGGTTTATAGCGAATCTGAATCTGCTGTGACGCATTTCCGACTCGCTCCTCAGTTATAGAACTGCGGCTATGCGCCTTAGTCGTAAGTCGAAACTTCATTCACACCAAATCACAACTTTGATATGAACTAATTTACAAGACTTACTTAGTCGGAATCAGATTGAGGCGGTAGGAAAAAATCAATACCGCCCTGCCCCGCTGTGTGGGGTAGGGCGGTATGCTTAGGATGAAAATCTGACTGTCAGGTCAGAAAAGAGAATTGACTGTGACAGCGATTAAGCTTCGGGGTGAGGACCGGCAGCCACGAGAGCCTTGCCTGCTTCGTTGCCTTCAAACTTGGTGAAGTTGGCGATGAACATGTCGGCGAGCTTGTTGGCCTTGGTGTACCATTCCTGAGCGTCTGCGTAGGTGTCGCGGGGGTCGAGGATTTTGGGGTCGACGCCGGGGAGCTCGGTGGGGATGGTGAAGTCGAAGATGGGGAGCTGCTTGGTGGGAGCCTCGAGGATAGAGCCGTTGAGGATGTCATCGATGATGCCACGGGTGTCCTTGATAGAGATACGCTTGCCGGTGCCGTTCCAGCCGGTGTTGACGAGGTAGGCCTTGGCGCCGCTCTTCTCCATGCGCTTAACGAGCTCTTCAGCATACTTCACGGGGTGGAGCGAGAGGAATGCTGCGCCGAAGCAAGCCGAGAAGGTGGGGGTGGGCTCGGTGATGCCGCGCTCGGTGCCTGCGAGTTTCGAGGTGAAGCCCGAGAGGAAGTAATACTTGGTCTGCTCGGGGGTGAGGATAGAAACGGGGGGCAGCACGCCGAAAGCGTCAGCTGAGAGGAAGATTACGTTCTTAGCGGCGGGACCACGCGAGGGAACGATGATGTTCTTGATGTGGTTGATGGGGTAAGAAACGCGGGTGTTCTCGGTCACGCTCTTGTCGGTGAAGTCGATTTTGCCGTTTTCGTCGACGGTGACGTTTTCGAGGAGAGCGTCGCGGGTGATAGCGTTGTAGATGTCGGGCTCAGAGTCTTTGTCGAGGTTGATGACCTTGGCATAGCAACCGCCTTCGTAGTTGAAGACGCCGTTGTCGTCCCAGCCGTGTTCGTCGTCGCCGATGAGGAGACGCTTGGGGTCGGTAGAGAGGGTGGTCTTACCGGTGCCCGAGAGGCCGAAGAAGATGGCGGTGTTCTGACCTTCCTTGTCGGTGTTGGCCGAGCAGTGCATCGAAGCGATGCCGCGGAGGGGGTTGTAGTAGTTCATGATTGAGAACATGCCTTTCTTCATTTCGCCACCATACCAGGTGTTGATGATGAGCTGCATGCGCTCGGTGAGGTTGAAGGCCACGCAGGTCTCGGAGTTGATGCCGAGTTCCTTCCAGTTTTCAACCTTAGCCTTAGAGGCGTTCATCACGACGAAGTCGGGCTTGAAGTCGGCGAGCTCGGCCTCGGTGGGGCGGATGAACATGTTGGTTACGAAGTGAGCCTGCCAAGCCACTTCCATGATGAAGCGCACGGCCAGACGGGTGTCGGGGTTGGTGCCGCAGAAAGCGTCGACAACGTAGAGAGTCTTGTTGGAGAGCTCCTTGTCGGCGATTGCCTTGAGGGCGTCCCAAGTGGCGGGAGTGATGGGCTTGTTGTCGTTCTTATATTCTTCGGAAGTCCACCAGATGGTGTTTGCCGAGGTGTCGTCCTTCACGAAGAACTTGTCTTTAGGCGAGCGGCCGGTGTAGATGCCGGTCATAACGTTGACGGCACCCAGTTCGGTCTCCTTGCCCTTCTCATAGCCTTCGAGCGAGGGGTTTACCTCGTCGATGAAGAGCTGATCGTAGGAGGGATTGTGGATCACGGTCGAGCCGTGGATGCCATACTGTGAAAGATCAATCTTTTCCATAGTTGGGTTGTTGAGATATTTTGGGGAATTGATAATTAGACGTTTGGTGTATGATAATTAAACGTTTGGTGTTTAATCTTTTTTACCGAATGCAAAGGTAAGTATTTTTTTGAAACGGCGCAAGAGATTAAAGAAAAATTTCAGTATTTTTTTATGAGGTTGGTTGCTGTCATCGAAGCATAGAACGCGCGAAGCCGCCGATGGGTTTGTCAACGTTTCGCAAAGTATGTTAAGGAGTCAGGTTTTTAGAAACAGGGTTGTTTGGCGAGCGGTGCGACGAGACTTGCGTCCTTGCGGAGACCGAGCAGCTTTTTCAGACGGCTCACGCTGACGCCCACCGAGAAGGAGGTGAAGAAGATTATTGTATGGTCGTCGTCGCTGCCGAAGTGGTAGATGGTCACGGAGTCGTCGTTCGACGTGTTGCCCATGGCATAGAGAAGTCGGTCAAGAAAGTCGGGCGAGGCTTTGGACTTGTCTATGCAGCGAGGTTGTCTTGGAATGGCATAGACCGGCAGGCCCGAGGCCGCGATGTCGGTGAGATTAAGGTGGCGGAAATTCTTACTGTCATTATCCTTACCGTCATTATCTTTACCGTCATTATCCTCACCGGCTTTATAAGTAAATTTGAGGGCAGGATCGGTTGACTTCGCATCGGCAGGAATGGCGAAAGGCACGACTTCGAGGGGATAGTCGTAGAGATAGATGTAGTCACGGTCGACGCCGACGATGTTGTTGACGATGTTGATGAGGCAGTTGTAGCCATAGGCGCGATATTGCGGGTTTCTGACCACTTCGAGAGCCTCTTTGAAGAGGTGGTCGTGGGGAGACAGGCGGTCGAATCTGTCCCACGGAAGAGGTGGCGGAAGTGTCGGCTTCATCGGGAGGAGGTTGAGGACCGTAGGGTTGCAGTCGCTGTCTAACGTGCGTTTGAAGCGCGCATAGGCTATGCCGTCGGCGTTGCTGCCGCATCCGCCGTTGGCTATGATGGTTTGGGAGTGCGAAGCCTCGGCTACGACCAAATAGTCGCTGTCGCAATCGTCGGACGTAATGTCGGTGGTGTACGCAGAGAATTCGTATGGGTTCAAGAACCAGTCGCCGGCCGAAGTGCGTTCGTAGCAGAATGCGAAGTGGTAGTTTGCCGGGAAAATCCAGAAGCGTTTCACCCCGCCGTCCTCGTTGTCTTTCCAGATGCCGGGGAGGCGGAGCCCGTAGGTGGTCAGTCCGGCTGCGTCGAGCGTGTCGGGCGCGGCGGAAGCGAGTGCGGCCATGGCAACCTGTTGGAGCATGAGCCAGTAGCGGGCCGAGGAAGGGTAGATGTCGTTGGCCTTGCAATAGAGAATTTCTTTAATGGCAACCTCGATGGCGGGGAGCCCTCCGGCCTCGAAGATGCCGACTTGCGGCATCTCATTCCTGATTGTTGTAAGGAGTTCGAGCATCCGGTCGCTTCGGGTGTGATCGGAAGGATAGTCTTCTGTTTTGCTGCCGTTGGGGCTGACTATGGCCCAGTTGAGCAGGATTGTGAAACAGACATCAATGGATTCCTCTCCGCCCGGTTCCTGACAATAGGGGCGGAAAGAGTCGTTGGGGAAGCGGCCCTTGTCATCGTCGTGGTTGAGAGCTTTGTCCCGACCGTCGGAAGTTTGTCCCAGATATGTCCAGAGAAAAAGTCGCACGGCGAGGCGCTTTCTGATTTCCTCGCGGGTGCGACGGTCGGTCTGTCGGGCAACCGATTTCAGGCCGTTGTCAAGCCGGAATTTTTCGAGCGCGCCCGAATAGAGGTCTACCAATGTCGAGAGGTCTATCATAGCATCTTCCTCCGACTTGGCGTCGAGAAGGTCGAGGTGGGCGCGCATGTTTTTGGGGCTTTTCAGATTTTTGAGCTGAATGCCGAGAAAATCTTCGGCCTCTTGCTTGGAATTGAAAAGCAGTCGGCTATTGATAGCGATGTGCAGCGGTGTGTCTATGGGTTTGCGGGGTGAGTCAGTCGCCATTTTGCAGTTTGAAAAGGGTTAAGTGGGGAAATTTCGACGAAAGAGATTTGCGCTGTTTGCGATGTGTACGAGACTCTATACCTTTGCATCAGAAAACGGGAAATCCCCCGCAAATTTAAACAAAAAACTTATGAATTCAAAAGAAAAGACCCTCCTTGTTGAAAGCCTCGTGTCGCGTCTGCTGGCAAACGCCGACGACCTCGACACCGACGAAGTAGGCCGCCTGATGAAAGAGATACTTCTGACGGAGGCCTCGGCCATGACCGTGAAAGACGGGGCGACACTGACCGAGGCTGTAGACCGTCTGCCGTCAGAACTCTGTCAGGTCAAACGGATTGCCCTCATCGTGTTCTACAATCCTCTGTCTCCGATGATGATGTCCGACCTTGCGTCGCTTGCCCACTTCACGGCCAAATGCGACCCCGAAGCCGATATCCGATGGACGAGCGCTTCGACCGACATGGTGCCGCAAGACCGGTTTATCATTGCGATAATCTCAGACAAATACTAAATTGACCAACACTAACATCTAAAAACAGAATTTCTATGACTACAGAATGTCCGAACTGCTGGAACGAGAACGCCTACTTCGACGGCGTAGAGTATGTGTGTCCCGATTGCGGTCACCGCTGGGACTGCGACGAAATGGACGGAGAGTATGACGACTACGACTCCGACGATAGTGACGACGATGACATCGACTGCGAAGTCTACGTAAACGGTCGCAAGCAGTAATCCTCAGCCTCTCTCCTCATAATTTCCTAAATTCAACACAAACCATTATGAATAGCAACACGACAGAAACGCCGCGTATCGACGGCCATACTATTGACGTGATACGTCGCACAATCGCCGAAATCACGTTGATAAGAGTTCACTGCCCGGCTTCGCTTCTCGCCTCGCGCCTCATCGGGGCCTATCCTCAGATGTTCGGCCCCGACAACTGGGCAGGTTATCCATCGCTCAAGCAACTGCTGACCGCCTACGGGAAATTTTTCGAGACATATTATCCAGAAAACTCACAGACCGACCTGATGGTGAGGATACGCTCCGATGTGAAAACGGCGCAGAGCAAGAACAGCATGACGTCACTGACACTACCCAATATCGTCAACTCATATTTCACTGACGACAAATGCCGGCAGCTTCACAAACTCTGCAACCTGTCTGACGATTTGTCTGATCCGTCGCGTCTGCGACAGATTATCCTCTATCGCATGTATCGCCTCGACCGTGAAGGGAAGATTTTCAGGGCGCAGAACTATCTGGCCTGTAACCCGGGGCTGCTGACAAACGAGGGTTTAGATCCTCTCTATCTCCAGGCCTTTGAGAGCCCGCATGGACTTGTTGTGAAACTGATTGACCGCGGTCGCGAGGAGGGACGTGAGATGGTGAGGAGACTCGGCAACATAGAATTGAAATCCGTGTGTTTTCCGCCGGCCTTCTATGATAAGTCGCTCGATATTAATCCCGAGTATTCGCACATCCTCGACGACCATCCCGAAAGGCTTCCCGGCTGTCTGCTCGAAATGGTGACTCGTCATCCCGACTATCCTCCGGCGATGCCTTCGATCGGAGCTGAAGACGAGGTGTTGCGCCGCTACAGAAGCTATCTGATCCGCCAGCTCATGGGGGCGGTGGAACTCGCTAAGACCAAGCTGAGAAATGGCGTCGTCGAACCGGCTCCTTTCTGGTTTAAAGCGTCCGATAAGATGTGTTGGCTCGTGCCTCTCGAACTCGGTATCGGCAACAATCCGAGCGTTGCGCTCGTGCTCGACATGTCGGAGTGTAACGGCGAACCTATCTACAGGGCTCACACGGTGCTTACCATCGAGGATGCCTACCGCAGCGCGCGGCTCGTTGGTGAGGTCAGGGCGCAGTGGCTCGCCGACTATCAGAAAGGCCTCTATTGACGGGGATTGGAAAAATCAATCGCCCCGCTGCTTCGCTTGGGCGGGGCAGCGGGGCGAAATGGTGATGGTTGTGATGATTAAATCTGTTTTAAGTCAAAGAACATGAATCGGGTCATCAACCGCTCTTCAGGGGATAAACCTAAAAATGATTTTTCTTCAGCTTCCGATTTGTATAACAGCTTGAATCCGTTACGTTCGTAGAAGCGTATCGTTTTCTCATTATTATATGAGTCCACGACACTCGGGCGTGTAAAGCACCATGACAGCATCCCTTTCCAATGAGAAACTATTCTCGGAAATCATCTTTTAGAGTCTTTGGGGGGAAAGATGAATTCGCGTGATTTTTTAAGAAATTCGGCTATCTGGGCTTCTCTTTCGGGGGAAAGTCCTTTTCCGGGCAGTTGTGAATTACGGTCGGCTTCTTCTATGAAATGTTCGGCTGATTCGCCTGTGAGTACCGGGGAAGAATTGATTGTCATTGCCATAGCGGAGGAATTTTTATTTGCAAAGATACATGATTTCAGGGAATTATGCAAAAAAGTACGCTGAAAAGTGAGGGGTAAGGTTTCGATTACGACGGGTGAGAAAGCGACAACCCCGCTGCCGGGGGACGGCGGCGGGGTTGTGATGAGGGGGAGAGTGGCGGAGGGTCAGCGCTTGCGGTTGCGGACGGAGCGGGCGGCTGAGGCGGGGGGTCAGCGCTTGCGGTTGCGGACGGAGCGGGCGGCTGATGAGGAGGAGGATTTGACGGCCTTGGGCTTTTTGGCCTTCGGGGTCTTGGCGGGCTTTTTGGCGGAGCTTTTCGAGGCGGAGGAGCCGCGGCGGGTGCGCGATGAGCTTACGCTCTTCGAGGCTGACGATGATGCGGCCGAGGCTTCGGGGGTGTCGGCGCCTTCGGCTGCTGCGAGGGCGGCAGCTTCGGCTTCGGCAGCTGCTTCGCGACGGCGTGCGAGTTCGTCGAGCGAGGGCACCCAGAGCTTTTCTTCAAACCCTTCGAGGCGGCGCTGGATGGAGTCTTGAGCGTGGGCCAGTTCGTCGGGGTCGGGGTGGAGCTGCATGAGCGACTTGTTTTTCAGATTTCGGGTCTTGTAGATTTCGCCGTCGTAGAGCGAAAGCTGGAAGAAGTCGTCATAGGTGGCTGTGGCGAGGTTGTTGTCGTCGCTCGTGAAGATGTTTTGTGTGACGAGGAAAGGACGGAGGTCGGCATACTTGACCCAGAACATGGGGTAGCGCACGTCTTCGCCGCCGAAATCGCCCGAGCGGTGGAGCACGGGGCAGATGGCTTCGACGGTGCGGCGCATGCGGTTCTGACGTTTGTCAAACTCCCAACGCTCCACCATGTAATAGCTCTGCACTTCGCCCGCGGGGACGTCGGAGGGTTCGACGGCGAAGCGGGGATTTTTCTCGGTAGAGCCTTTGGCGTCGGTGTAGGGGATGTAGAAGCGGTCGAGCACGTCGCGCATCTTCACCTGATACTCGGGGGTGAAGATTTCGCGTCCGTCAAGGTATTCGTAGCCCTTGAGGGAGCCGTCGGCCATGTGGGCGAAGATGATGCGGAAAAGGTTGTCCTGTCCTTCGATTGGCTCGTCGGGGTAGTAGAGGGGCGCGTTGGCATCTTTCGAGAGGTCGAGGCGGCGGTAGATGACGCGCATCCACTGGAGCTCGCTGTCGTCGATGTCTGAGCCGGGGGCATTGTCGCCGAGGCGTGACTGCATGCGGGCGGTGACTCCGGGCGACGCGGCAGCCTGACCGGGCGCGTTGTCGCGACGGCGCACCACACTGCCGGCGCTCGACTCCTGAGCGAAGCCGGCCGAGGCGATAGAGAGGGCTATTATTGTGAAAAGGATGCGTATCATTTCGGATTGTTATAGGAATGTAGGGGGGATTGGGATATTCGTAGGGATATGGCGGGAGGCTCACTGGACGATGACTTCGACGGGCGAGAGTTCGCGGGTGACGCCGTCGGGGCCTTTGGCACGGATGCGCGAGATGTAGAAGCGCTTGCCGCGCGAGAGGCGTTTGAACTGCTCGCGCTGTTTGGCCGAGAAGGAGGCGCCTTGCGAGAGTTCGGGCATGGCATTGCCCATCTGGTCGAAGAAGACGGTCTCGAAACCGAGCACTTCGAAGTCGATGTTGAGCATATCGTCGTCGATGGCGGCGGCCACGCCGGGCGCCTGGGTGAGGAGCGCTTTAGAGAATGGTTTTCCACCTTTGTAGCGTTCCTTGGCACCGTTCTGTCCGGTGAACGAGATGTAGGCGGTCGGGTCGGGGAGACGGCGCACACGGAAAGTGGAGGTGGCCACGTTCTGCTGGCGGCCGTCGATGGTGGCGGTCACTGTGATTACGGCGTTTTCGCCCACTTTCGAGGGGCGGGCAATCCATGTGTCGCCGTTGCGGGTGAGCGAGCCGTTGGTCATGGTGGCCGAGACGGCCGAGAGGGGCACGCCGGGCACCGAAATAGAGAGAGGGTTGTTGATGCCGGCGTAGAGCACGTTCATCATGGTGGCCGAGACGGTGGCCGAGGGTTCCATGACGGTGTATGACGACGAGAAGGGGTGGCGTGTGGTCGAGCCGTCGCCGTGGGTCACCTCAAGGTAGCCGGAGTAGTCGAAATTGCCTGTCTGCGAAGTGGCGAATTCATAGAGGCCGTGCTCGTTGGCCAGCGGCTTTCCGTTGACCACGATTGAGGGGCGGGCGGTGGTGTCGACAGCGGCGAGGACGATGTTGGCCGAGTACTTGCCGCCGCGCATCACCATGCGGCTCTGCGGGATGACGAAAGCGTTGATTTCGTTGACGCGCACGTCGCCGGCGTCGACAGCCGAGAGCAGATGGCCGAGAGCCTCGCCTTCGGCAAAACGGATGTCGTTCTGGAGCTTGGTGAGGTGGGTGACGGCGGCCACTACGGGCTGGTTTTCAAATTTGGCCTGTTCCCAGGGACGGGCGTTGACCGTGCCGGGCAGGCGAATGGGGTCGGTGGAAAGCGCATCGGCTATCGAGGCAGATTTGACAGAGTCGGCCAGGAGGTCGACGATGAAATCGCGATAGGAGGCGATGTTGTCGCGGAGCATGGGGCCTTTTGCATCGGAGGCGCCGAGCATCACGACAGAGGCGGCCTCGAGGTCGTCGCGGCGACGAATGGCCGAGACGTCGGCATCCTTGCCGTCAGACTCGATGACGATGGCAAGCTTGAGCGAGTCGATGAGGGCGTAGAGACCCTCGGCGCGGGCTCTGACCTGCGAGGCCTTGTCGAGCCACGGGCGACCCTTCTCGGGGTTTTGGTCGGCAAAGTCGCTGAGACGCTGATAGAGGGCGTCGTTTCGGCGTCCGACGGTGGCGTTTGAACGCGCCAGACCGTCCTCGACCTGCACGAAGCCGTCGAGAACATCGCTGGAGACGTTGAGCGCCAGCATGGCCGTGAGGACGATATACATGAGGTTAATCATCCTCTGGCGGGGCGAAAGACGGGCTACTGATTCTGACACGCGCTAAAGAGCTTTGAAATGTTTGACAGTGATAGGGGAGGGGAGAGGGGAGTGTGTGTGACTGATGGAGAGAGAGGAGTCTTCTGCGGCTCAAGGCTGGGGCATCCCGGGGGCGGGACGATAGATGTTGGCGGTCATGGCCGAGAGCATCTTCTCGTAGACGGCGTTGAGCTGCTGCATGTTGCGCGCCATCTTCTCGGTCTCCTCGCAATAGCGGGCGCTCTGCGAGGCACTCTTCTCATACATATCGCGGATATCCTTGATGCCGCGGTTGACGCGGTCGATTGAGTCGAGCTGCGTGGCCACGCTCTTGAGCTGGATTTCGTAGATGGTGTTGAGGCCGCCGATGTTGCGGTTGAGGTCGGCCATTGAGCTGACGTAGCCGCGGGCGTTTTCAGAAACGGCGTCGGAGTTTTGCGAGATGGTCGAATAGGCCTGGAGCAGCGTGGCCGAGACGGCGTTGAGCTGTTCGGTGGTGGCCTGAAGCTGAGTCATGGTGTCGGCGATGGAGTTCATGCGGCTGAGGAAGGCCTGGGTGGCCTGAGCCATGTCGGCCATCTGCGCCAACTGGTCGGCGGCGGCACTCATGCGCGCGATGCTTTCAGTGAGGGCGGCCGACTGCTCGGCGGGGAGTCCGGGGATGTCGACCCCCGAAGCTACGGGCGCGCCTTGCGCGGCGGGATAGCCCGCGGCCGAGGGAGCGCCCCCGAGAGCGCGGCGGTCGGCCGAGGGATTGCCGTCGAGCTCGGGGAAGACATCTTCCCACTTGTATTCCTTAGGCGGGCGGTCGAAAGCCGAGATGATAAACATGAGCACCTCGGTGCCCATACCGATACAGAGCAGAGCGTTGCCGCCCGGGAGGTGGAGGATTTTGAAGAGTGCGCCCCAGATGACGATGGCGGCACCGAAAGAGTAGGCGAAGTTGAAGAGACGCTGTCCGCCTTCCCACGTCAGCATCGTCTGTATGTAGTCTTTTATCTGATTGGTCGACATAAGTAATCGCTATTAAAACTGTGTGTGAGGGAGAAGAGGAGCTTATTTCTTGACTTTAGTGCCTTTGGCGAAACCTATCTGCGAGCGCACGCAACGGAAACCGATGTAGGAGCGCTGTTCGTTCTGATACTCCCACATGCGGAGGTCGGAGCGCACGTTGTGGGCCACATCCTTCCACGAGCCGCCGCGCACGATTTTGCGTTTCATCTTGTAGGGGTCGTCCTCGGCCGCATCGTAGCGGTATTCGGGGTTGAGGTCGGAGGTGAGACGCGAGACGCTCTCGTTGTAGGCTGTCGAAGTCCATTCGCTGACGTTGCCGGCCATGTCGTAGAGACCGAAATCGTTGGGCGAGTAGGTGCCGACGCGCGAAGTGATGAGCTGGCCGTCCTGCACGAAGTTGCCCTCCTGCGGCTTGAAGTTGGCATAGAAACAGCCCTGGTCCTCGGTGAGGGGCAGGTCGCCTTCCCAGGGATACATGTTCTCGCTCTTTCCGGCGCGGGCTGCATACTCCCATTCGGCCTCGGTCGGGAGGCGGTAGGGCTCGACGTAGACACCTTCCTTGCCGAGCGAGCGGCGCAGGAAGTCGGTGCGCCAGTTGGCGAAGGCATTGGCCTGCTCCCAGCTTACGCCGACCACGGGGTATTCGCTGTAGCCGCCGTGCGAGAAGTAGAGGCGCACGTAAGGCTCGTTGTAGGCGTTGTCGAAGTCGTTAATCCACACCGTCGTGTCGGGGTAGACGTTGACGATGTAGGTGTTGAGGAAGTCGTATTCGCTCGAGAGGGGACGGGTGATGGTCTCGCGGCGAATCATGCCGTCATCGTCGATGAAAGCGGTGTCTTTCGAAATGGTGGGGTTGGTGGTGGGAGTTGGGCGGTCGGTGTTGTATTCGCGGCGCGCCGGGTCGAGGCGGTTGCGACGACGCGCGGCCTCGGTGTGGTTGTAGATTTCGTAGCGGTAATTGAGCTGCGAGGGGTCGAGCTCGCGCACGCCGGTGATGGGGTTGGTGCGGTAGAGGCTCTCGATGGCACGCTGCTCGTCTTCGTTGGCATTGCGCCAGGGGATTGCCTTGGCCCAGTTGAGGCGCGGGGTGATGGGGTTGCCTTCGCGGTCTTCCTCGATTTTGAATTCCTCGTTGCCGCCGTAGCGGGGGTCGGCGAGGCGCTCGCGGATGATGGAGTCGCGCACCCAGAAGACAAACTGCTTGTATTTCGAGTTGGTCACCTCGGTTTCGTCCATCCAGAAAGCGTCGACGCTGACGCCGCGCGAGTCGGCGCGGAGGTTCCAGAGCGAGTCGTCGGCCGCGGGTCCCATCTTGACGGAGCCGCGACCCACGAGCACCATGCCGTAGGGAGTGGGCTCCGACCATGAAGAGCCCCCGACGCCGGTGACCTCGCCGCCCATCGACGAGCGCGAGCCTGTGGCACAGCCTACGGCGAGGCTGAGCAGGGCAAGAGAGAGGAGAAGGTGGAATATTTTTGTCATAGCGTTGCTCGGAGTGAAAGTTCTTTCGGGAGTTTGAGAAATGAAGTACGGAGAGCCTTACATGAGGCGGATGCTTTTGTGGCGGTTGCGGTTTTTCTCGCTGAAGTCGAGCTTGAGGCGGTAGCCTGCCACGACTTCGTGGCTGCCCGACGATGCGCGCGAGATGTGGCTCAGATGATAGTCGTAGCTGTAGGCTATGAAAATACCTTTTATTTCAGCGCCGAGGAGCAGCGAGACGGCATCGTCCCAACGGTAGCCGAGGCCAAACGAGAAGAGTTTGTTGTAGAGGGCCCGGGCCGTTAGCTGCGCGTCGAAGAAAGTGAAGTCGGTGCGCACCACCAGTGACGGCATCACTTCAAATAACGTGTTTTTTATCGGGATATTGCCCGCCGCGTCGAAATAGAGCATGCGCTGAGCCGAAAATTGATATTTTTTAGCAGTTGCCCCTTCGGCCGAGCCGCTTCCGCCGATGGCTTCGCCGTTCTCGCCCTGAAAGGTGACGGTGGGGTTGTTGGCGTGGAGCAGGGAGATGCCGGCCGAGAAGCGGGGGCGGGCGTAGCGCACACCGATGCCGAGGTCGAGGGCGTTGCCGCCTACGTCGCGCATCGGGATGGCGTCGTCGGTGCCCTGGTGATAGTCGTCATCGTCGGGGATGTAGACTTCGGAGCCGCGGAACTGCTCGTTGAGCAGACCCGCCTGAAGGCCGAAAGTCCAGACCCCGCGCAGGGCCTTGAGCTTGTAGGCTATCTGGAGGTCGGCGGTGAGATTGCGGAACAGACCGATTTTCTCGCTCTGCACCACGGCACCCACGCCCCACTTCTTGCCAAGAAACATGAAAGGCATGTCGGCCGCGCCCACAAAGGTGAGGGGCGCCCCGTCGATGCCCACCCACTGCGCACGCATGGCGCCGCGCAGGCGAATGGCGTCGGTGTCGCCGACGGCGGCGGGGTTGTAGTAGGTGGGGACAGCCCAGGCGTTGGTGAGCAGGGCGTCGCCCTGAGCCATGGCCGTGCCGACGGCGAGCAGCGCCATCACAAAGAAAATTACCCTCTTCATGGCATCATTCGAAATAGAAGGTTAGCACCACCATGCGCGAGACGGCCCGTTTGAGCGACTGCGTGATTTTCATCATCCCCGGCTCGTCTTCGAGGTCGGGGCGCTTGTGGTCGATGACATCGGTGAGCCCGAAGCAGAATTTCACTTCAGGGATGAATTTGAAGTAGGGCAGGTAGAAGTCGCAGCCCATGCCCGCCGTCAGAAAGAAGTCGGTGGGTTTCGTGCGCAGGAAGTCGCCGTTCTGTTTGGTGACGTTAAACGTAGGCATCACGCCGGCCGTCACGTAAGGGCGGGCGTTGCGCATGCGCCATCCCGAAAACTTGAGGTCGACGGGGAGCACGATTAGCGCCGACTTGAGGTTCTGGCGCTCGGTGGCGCCGGTGAGATAGTCGCGCATCGTGATGTCGCGGTTGCCGAAATACATGCCGGGCGTGAAGCGCAGATTGAGAAGCGGCCCGAGGCGGAGGTCCATGAGGCCGTTGACGCAGAAACCGGGCGAAAACGAGGGCTGCTCCATAAACCACTGCTCGCCCTGGTCGGTGATGAGGCCGTTGTGGACGAAAGTGATGTCCTGCACGTGGACGCCCACCGAGAAGCCGAGGTGGAAACGGCGCATGTCGGCATACGGGCGGTTGACAATCTTGTCGTTGAGCCGCTGGGCGGATGCACTGAGCCCCGCAGCGCCCACGAGCATGAGCGCCACGAGAAATTTATATATAATATGTGTAATTTTCGGCAACATACATAACTATAACGTTGCCGGAGCCGAATTATTGTGATTGGCGTGTGACGACCCTCAACCCGGCGACGCGAAAATTGACGGCAGAATTGTCAAACACCATGAGCCAACGGCGCCCGTCGGCCTCGATGACAGTCCATTTTGCCGGGAGAGAGTCAAGGCGATAGGCCTCGAAGAAGGGACGCAAGGCCCGTTGCAGGGGCGAAAGCGCTTCGGAAGAGAGGAGGAAGTCGACCCCGGTGACCTCCGTGCCTTCAGGCAGAGCCACGGCCCTCACTTCCCACGCCGGCAGCCGGTAAGACTTCATCGCCACGGCTTCGGGGGCGAGTCGGGTCAAGGCGCGGGGGATGATGAGGGTGGAATCGGCTGCGCCATAGTAGGCCTTGACCATCTCGGGGTGAAGAAGCAGAATCTGCGAGTGGGTGCATTTGTGTATGGGCATTACGAAGCGGCTTGCGTAGGAATCGGGTGCCGCATCGACCACCCTGCACACCGGCGCTCCGGCTTGCAGCTGCGCGGCCATCTCTTCGTAAGACTGAAAGTTGGCGCGCGCCACGGGAAGCACCGCGATGATGCCGATGACCGTGGCAACTCCTGCCACGAGCCCGGTGACACGCAGCTGCGGGGCGCTCAACACATGCCCGGCAAACGAGCAGACGAGGAGCAGCGCGTAGACTTCGACGGGAAAGCGCGAGTAGATGGCAGTGTGGCCGGTGAGCAGCACAAACACCACGCTCAGTCCCCACGTGAGGTAAAGAAACCTGTTGGCGCGGAAAAATTTTCTAACCGTCGGTCGAAGCGACGGCCAAATCATCATCACCAAGAGCGGGAGAACCACCACCGCAACCGACAGCCGGAAGAAACCGCGCGTGACGAGCCCCACGAAGAAAGCGTGGACGGAGAGCCCGCCCACCGTGTCGGCGCAGAAGAAGAAACGCCAGATGTTGAAAGGCGAGAACACCAGGGGCACGAGTCCGCACCACAGCCCGGCGGCCAGACACCATTCGCCCCGGCTCAGACGCAGCTTCCGTTTGAGCGCAAGAAAGAACATCGCGCCTCCGAGCGCTACGGCAAACCCCTCGTTGCTCCATCCGGTGAGAAATCCGAAAATGAAGAGCGCGGCCGCCAACGCCCACGCCACCCCCCTCCGCGCCCGGCGCAACAAGAGAATGTATCCCACGGCGAGCAGACTGACAAACAGATAATTGCACGCGCCGCTGCGCCAGAGACAGGCCTGAAAGAAGCCGGGAGTCACAAACCAGAGCAACCCCATGGCGATGAGCCCCATAGCGGCGCGGAGCGGTCGCTCCCGCCCGACGGCATAGAGGGAGGTCATGTAGCAGAGCGCGCCCCCTGACAATCCTATCGACAGAGCGAGCACCCACCGCGGCACGACGAGGGTGAACAGCCCTACCAGGAGGTGAGGCACAAATCGGCTGACCGACGAAAACCGCGAAGTGTAGAAATCAAACGGCTCATACCATTTCTCAAGTCCGGCCGGATAAGGGCGCGTGTCGAAGAAACGATACCAATAATCATCGATGTAGAGAGGCGTGAGAAGCGACAGCCCCGCCAATAGCGCTATGATGGCAACCCACAGGGTCGGAAAGGCAGCCGAGCTCAGACGGCGTGTGGTCACAGGCACGGGGGTCAGAGATTGTAGAAGGTTGAGAATGCGCGTATGGTATAGGTGTGGTCGACGGTGGCCATAGTCTCGCGGGCGGAGTGCATCGCCCAGATGGGTGCGCCCATGTCGACCCCGCGCAACGGAATCGAGCCGGAAAGGATGTTGCCCAGCGTCGAGCCTCCCGCCACGTCGCTATGATTGACGAAGTACTGGCACGGCACTTCGGCCTGCTCGCAGATGGCGCGGAACACGGCTGCCGAGTCGGCATCGGTCATGTATTTGCAGCGGGCGTTGATTTTCACCACCGGGCCCCCTCCGAGGCGGGGATGGTTGGTGGGGTCATACTTTTCGGGATAGTTGGGATGGAAACCGTGGGCGTTGTCGGCCGACACCATAAACGAGGCGGCGATGGAGCGCAGCCAGTCCTCGCGTGAGCCGCCCAGTGCGCCGACGATGCGCTCGAGCAGGTGGGCCAGCTGCGGCGAGCCGGCTCCCTGTTTTGTGCCCGAGCCGGTCTCTTCGTTGTCAAAGATGGCCATGACGCGGGTCTGGTCGGAGCGGAGGTCGGCTTCGAGCAGCGCCGTGAGCGCGGCGTGCACCATGCCGAGGTCGTCGAGACGGCCCGATTGCAGAAACTCGTTGTCAAGGCCGAGCAGACAGGCGGGCGTGGTGTCGTAGAGCGAGAGGTCGAAGTCGAGGATGTCTTCGCGGCGGCAGTCGGCGGCGTCGGCCACGAGCCCGAGAAGGGTGTCGCCTTTCTCCAGACTGTCGCTGACGAGCCCAATCACCGGCTGGAGGTCTTTCTGCGGCGAGTAGTGATAGCCGTCGTTCACCTGACGGTTGAAGTGTATGGCAAGGTTGGGGATGGTGAGGAGCGGCCTCTCGATGCAGATGCAGGTGCTGATGGGGCGGAGGGCCGACTCGCCGCGCATCACCGCGCGCCCCGCGAGCGAGAGAGGGCGGTCGAACCACGTCGACATTATCGGACCGCCGTAGACCTCGACGTTGAGCCGCATCACTCCCTCCTTGGTCATCTCGGCCGCGGGCTTCACGCGGAACGTGGGCGAGTCGGAGTGGGCGGCGATGATGCGGAAACCGGCGGCGGGGTCGGCGGGGGCCGAGGGGGCTATGAAGGCAAAGAGCGCCGACGAGTTGACGGTGACGTAATAGCGGCCTTCAGGTTCGAGGGTCCACTGGTCTTCGGGGGCGAGGCGTTGGAAGCCTGCGTCGTCGAGCAGTTCGGTGAGGGTGCGGACGGCGAGGAAGTTGACCGGGCTGCGGTCGAGAAAGCTCATCAGCGAGCGGGCATTGTCGAGGACTTCGTTGGTCATAGCGTTCGGGGGGTAAGCTTGAATGCTGGGTGAGTATTATCGCAGCGCCGCCATGGAGCCGCGCTGCCTTGTTACAAAGGTATAAAAAAGATTTCAGTTTGTAACAATTGCTAAACGAATTTTTTTGCCGGAAACAATTTTGTAACAAATATAAACCAAAGAAAATCAATGAATTGTAAAGAAATTGAAGTTTTTTTTATGTCCGTGTCTCAAAAAGTCTGTCGTCCGTTGCGCAGGTGTGTCAGAGGCGTTGTAATTTTGCAATGTCGAAAGGCAAGAAACTTAAAGCCTCCTCCTCCCGACAATCTATTTCTGACTCTCTTTTATCCATCACATCTCCCTCTAAACACACTCTTTATTATTATGGCTACCTTGAAATCTATCGCTCGCATCGTTGTAGCATCTTCGCTTCTCATCGGCATCTGTTCGTGTGGCAACCACTCATACACCACCGCCCACGCCTACACCCCCGGCAACGAAGTGTTTGGATTTGAACGCACCGCCATCAACGCCGTCTACGAGCCCGGCACCGCTCCCGCCTCAATCACCGTGGCCATCGAGCGCGACAAGGCCGACAAAGCCGCAACCCTCGTGCTTTCTTCGGCTAAAGGCTCGGCCGCTTTCGCTCCTTCGGTAAGCTTCGAGAAGGGCCAGAAGACCGCTTCGCTCACCATCGACCTCGCATCGCTCCGCGCCGGTTCGCACATCTGCGACACCATCTTCATGGCGCCCGACTTCCGCACCCGCGAAGGCGCCTCCTACCTGGCCATCGACCTCTCGATGGGCTACACCTGGACCCGCCTCTCCGACTCGGGCTGCTCCTACGCTCTGCTCACCGACGACCTCATCTCGCCCTACGTCAGCGGCGCTTCGGCCACCTTCCCCGTCATCATCGAAGAGGCTGTTGAGGCTCCCGGCATGTATCGCCTCGTAAATCCCCTCGGCGCCTACTCGAAGGAAGATTGCGACATCATCATCAACGCCACCAACCCCGCTGAAGTAATCGTGGCACGCCAGAATACCGGCATCGACCTCGGCCACGGCTCCATCTCTATCGAAAGCCTCGGCGCCTACCACCTCGAAAACGGTCGCCGTCCCTCTACCATCCGCATGGCCGGCTACTTCGGCACTCTCGACAACGGCATCATCACTTTCAAGGGCACAGAGAGCTTCTACATGCACGCCGGCGGCGAGCGCAACCGCGCCAATCTCAACGGCTCGCTCCGCATCGTCCTCCCCTCGATGGTGGCTCAGGTTGAAAAGACCGAATCAAAGGAACACTACGCTCTCGGCGTGGCCTACTACCAGTCGCCCGAAGCCATCTCGGTTGGCTCCTACGCTCTCGCCGACGAATGAGAAGCCCGCACCACTAACGGCATAAGAAAAACAAAACACGCGCTCCGTCAGCCGGGGCGCGTGTTTCGGTTCATAGGTAAGTGAGAAAAAACGAGTCTGATGGTTCAAGAATTTTTCTTTACTTACATCGTTGTTTTGAACTTACTTCAAAGCCGCCCGGGGTTGAGGCTCCGGGCGGCTCGGTCAGTCAGGGGCGATTACTTTTTGACGAATTTGTAGGTTTCGGTGCCCTGCGGGGTTTCGATGACGAGCACGTAGACGCCTGTCTCGAGACCGGCGGTGATGGTGCGGGCGTCATGGCCCTTGCGGGTGGAAAGTGTGCGGCCGGTCATTGCGTCTACCACGTAGTAGGTGGCATCGGCGGCGGTGGCTATCACTTCCACGATGCCCGACGAGGGGTTGAGGGCGTCAAACGAGTCTTTCACCTCTTCGGCCGTCAGGGCGCGGGGATGGATGATGAGTTCGTCGATGGCTCCTTCGTAGGGACGGGCGGCTTCGTCGGAGATGCTGATGCGCAGAGGCTCGTTGTTGTCGGCCAGTGCGCCGGTGGCTACGGCGTTGTTCGAGGCTGCGAGCGCGCCGTCAACGTAGAGGAGGGTCTGGGTTTCGGCGTAGTTGCGCACGCAGGCTATGTGGTGCCACTTGCCGTCGAAGATGTAGTTGGCGTCGGCGAGCTTGCAGTCGGTCTTCTTGACGTCATCGTCGATGGTGAAGTTGAGCGAGCCTGACGAATGGCGCTCGAGACCCACCCAGTTGCCGGTGGTGCCGTTGGCTTCGTTGCGGGCGTGCGAGCCTTTGAACACGATGTAGCCGTCGTTGTCGGTGGAGCGAATCCACATTTCGATGGTGAAGTCTGACGTGCCGAACTGGATTGCGTCGTAGGCATCCTGCACGTAGTGAGCGCCGTCGGCAAATTCTACGGCGCCTTCCTTGAGTCCTTCGGTGGCGGCGGGCTGTCCGTCGGTTGCCACGGCTGAGCCGTAGACGAGGTTGGGCGTGGTCTCGCCCACTTCGTCAAACGGGAAGTAGGCGCTTTCGGCTCCGGTCGAGGCGTAGCGTTCGGCCACTTTGTCGGCAGGCATCGCGCCCGAGTAGATGTAGAATTCGTCGAGCGCGCCGGCGAAGTTGTTGTCGAAGTTGACCGCCATGTTGGCTATCACGAGCGGTTCGGTGAGGGCGTCGGCTATGGCACCGGTTGCGTCGGCTCCGCGGGCCACTTCCTCGCCGTCGACGTAGAGGATGAGGGCTTTGGCGTAGGTGTCGCGCACGCCTACGACGTGGTGCCACTTGCCGTCAAACCATTGAGCGGCTTCTTTGACGTAGGCCTGGCTCTTGTTGACGTCGTCGTCGATGGCAAAGTAGAGCACGCCGTTCTTGAGCTCCATGCCCACCCAGTTGCCCGTCGTGCCCGTGGCGTCGTTCTTGGCGTGCGAGCCTTTGGTGAAGATGTAGGCGGCGTCGTCGGTGGAGTTCATCCAAAATTCTACGGTGAAGTCGCCGTCGCCGAGGGCGAGGGTCTCATAGTTGGGCTGGGTGTAGTGGCTGTCGCCGTCGAAGAGTGCCGCATTGCCCTTTTTGCCTTCGGTGGCCGTGGGGACGGAGGCGCCGGCGGCGGTGGCGATGCCGCTGACGTGGTTGGCCACGGTTTCGCCCGGTTTGTCAAACGAGTAGTAGGCGAGGGGTGTGAGGGTCACCACTTTGTTCACCTTGAACTTGAGGGTCATCGTGGTGTTGTCTTCCTCGGTGGCGGCTCCGGTGGTGGTGAGCGTCACGATGTAGTCGCCTTCTTCGGCGGGAGTGCCTTCGACGGTGGCGGTGCCTTCGGCTGCATCAAAGCTGAATGTCAGGCCGGCGGGCAGCTCGGAACATTCCACGCCCGTGGCGCGGCGCAGCGACACTACTACGGGGTCGATGGCGTCGCCGAAGGTCACCATCTGCTGCAATGCGCCGCTTCGCAGGAGCAGGGCGGCGTGGGTCTCGAAGGCTTCTTCGAGGTTGTAGCTCAGGTGAGGGGGTTGGTTGTAGGCGCAGTTCTGCCATGCGATGGCCATGCGGTACTGATGGTTCTGGAGCAGGCAGGGCACTTTGTAGGCCGTGGGGATGGAGGTGGTGAAGATGAGCAGGTCGCTCTGCGTCTCGTCGTTGTGGAGAATGACTTCCTCGCGCCAGTCGCCGAAGAGGTCGGCCGAGAGGTTGGGGGTGGCTTTGGTGCCGTTGCACGAGGCTGCGTGCTCATACTTGCTGAAGTCGGCG
This sequence comes from Duncaniella sp., assembly GCA_029056055.1. Lineage (GTDB taxonomy): Bacteria > Bacteroidota > Bacteroidia > Bacteroidales > Muribaculaceae > Duncaniella. Next base: position 3,663 of record JAIDCC010000061.1, on the reverse strand, counting down.
AGGGTCTCGATTGCCGAGAAGTTGGGCGTGGGTTTGGTCACGCTCGTTCCGTCGAGGAGTTCGTCGAGCAGGTCGCCGTCCCAGTAGATGCGGAAGTTGATTGAGGGGCGGTTGGTGGCGATGGCCTGTCCGTAGGAGTAGACGTTGGCATCCGAGGCGGCCCAGTATTCGTAGCCGGGGTAGGCAGCCGAGACGTTGGCTGCTATGCCGCGGCCGATGTCGTTGCCGCTCTGCGGTTTGCCGAAGATGATTTCGCCGGTAAGGGCGTCGCGCATCTCGGTGTCCCATTTGAAGTCGGAGCTTTTCTCTTCGTGGGGCATGAACACCTGCATTCCTTCGCGGTCGGGGAGCATGGCGGTCATGTGGAGGGCGTCGCCGTGGGCGGCTCCGGTGCGGTAGAGCAGGGTGCCGTCGTCGTCGAGGGCGGCTGCGCCGTAGACTATTTCGTCTTTGCCGTCTCCGTCAACGTCGCCTACGGTGATGCCGTGGGCGCCTTCGCCCCACAGTCCCTGGTTTTTCTCTGTCGACTGGTGCAGCCAGCGTTCTTTCAGTTCGGTGCCGTCGAAGTCTACCGCCCAGACAAAGGCGCAGCGGTAGTAGCCGCGACACATGATGGCCGTCGGGTGCTCGCCGTCGAGGAAGGCCACGCAGCCCAGGTAGCGGTCGGCGCGGTTGCAGTAGTTGTCGCCCCACACCGATTCGGCCACGATGTCGTAGCGCGGTGCCCAGGGGATGGTGGAGAGGTTTTCGCCGGTTTTGCCCGAGAAGCAGGTGAGGTATTCCGAGCCGCCGCGCACGTGGCCGAGGATTTTCGAGGGGCTGTCTACGTGCATGCGGTAGTCGTCGGTCACTTTGTCGTCGCCGAGCAGCACGGGGTTGCCTTTGCCGTCGATGGTGCCCGGGGCGGTCTTGCATATCATTTCGGCCGAGCCGTCGCCGTCGAAGTCATACACCATGAATTGGGTGTAGTGGTTGCCGGAGCGGATGTTGTGGCCCAGGTCGATGCGCCACAGTTTGGTGCCGTCGAGTTTGTAGCAGTCCATGATGGTGTTGCCCGTGAAGCCTTTCGAGGCTGAGTCTTTGGCGTTTGAGGGCACCCATTTGACGAAGAGCTCGTAGACGCCGTCGCCGTCGACGTCGCCCACCGATACGTCGTCGGGGGTGTAGGTGTAGCTGCTCCCCTCAACGGTGCCCCCTTCGGGACGGTCGAGATGGACGTTCATGTAGGGCGTGGCCCACGCGGTGCAGTCGCCGGTGTCGACGGTCTCATTGCCGACGATGGCTCTCACTTCGTAGGTGTCGCCCCCTTTGCCGTCGGGGTCGCTGTACGATGTTACTGTCGAGATGGGGGTGTCGTTGAGTTTCACTCCGTTGCGGTAGAGGTCGAAGGTCATTGACTCTGCGTCGCTCACGAGCGAACGCCACGACACGAATACGCCTTGGTCGGCCTTGACGGCCACCACGCCGCGTGTGAGGTATTCGGTCTGGGCCGCTGTGGCCGTGCCGAACAATCCCGCTGCGGCTACGGCGCCAAGCAGAATGTGTTTCATGGTGGTGTTTGTTATGTTTTAGAATGGTATTGGTCAGGTGTGGTCTGACAGCCTCTTCGGCGGTGAGTGCAGTGGCGAAACTACGCCCCGGGTGCGCGCCGTCGCGCGCCCGGGGTGTCAGTTTGCTATTGGGGTCGAGGCTCGCCGCGCATCGTTCTTTCGCATGGCCTTCTCGCGGTGATTGCGGTGTGTCAGAATTCGGCCTTGCCCGGGGTGCGCGGGAAGGGGATGACGTCGCGGATGTTGGTCATGCCGGTGACGAAGAGCACCAGACGCTCGAAGCCGAGTCCGAAGCCCGAGTGGGGCACGGTGCCGAAGCGGCGCGTGTCGAGATACCACCACATGTCTTTCATGGGGATGCCGAGTTCGGTGATGCGCTCCATGAGTTTGTCGTAGTTTTCCTCGCGTTCCGAGCCGCCTATGATTTCGCCGATGTTGGGGAAGAGCACGTCCATGGCGCGTACGGTCTTGCCGTCGGCGTTCTGTTTCATGTAGAAGGCCTTGATTTCCTTCGGATAGTCGGTCAGGATGACAGGCTTCTTGAAGTGCTCCTCGACGAGGTAGCGCTCATGCTCGCTCTGGAGGTCGGTGCCCCAATGCACGGGAAACTCAAATTTCTTGCCCGATTCCTCGAGGATTTTCACGCCTTCGCCGTAGGTGAGGCGCACGAAGTCGTTGTCGACAACGAATTTCAGACGCTCCGTCAGGTCTTTGTCATACATCTGCTCGAGGAAACGGATGTCGTCGGCGCAGTTGTCGAGCGCATACTTGATGCAGTATTTCACAAATTCCTCGGCGAGGTCCATGTTGTCGGTGATGTCATAGAACGCCATTTCGGGTTCTATCATCCAGAATTCGGCAAGGTGGCGCGGGGTGTTTGAGTTTTCGGCGCGGAATGTCGGGCCGAAGGTGTAGATTTCGCCCAATGCGGTGGCGCCGAGTTCGCCTTCGAGCTGGCCCGAGACGGTCAGCGAGGTGTGCTTGCCGAAGAAGTCGGCCGAGTAGTCCACCTTGCCCTCTTCGGTGCGCGGAGGGTTTTCGACGTCGAGCGTCGTCACCTGGAACATCGCGCCTGCTCCTTCGGCGTCGCTGGCCGTGATGAGCGGGGTGTTGAGGTAGTAGAAGCCTTTCTCCTGGAAAAATTTGTGGATGGCGAAGGCCAGGGCCGAACGCACCCGCAGCACGGCACCGAAGGTGTTGGTGCGGGGACGCAGATGGGCTATGTCGCGCAGGAATTCGAGCGTGTGGCCTTTCTTCTGCAGGGGGTAGGCGGTGGGATCGGCGGTGCCGTACACCTCAAACTCGCGTGCCTGGATTTCGCAGGTCTGACCTTTGCCCTGGCTCTCTACGAGCTCGCCCTTCACGCGGAGGCTCGACCCGGTGGTGAGCGGCTTGAGCTGCTCGTCGGTGAAGAGGGTCATGTCAAACACCACTTGTATGTTGTTGATGGTCGAGCCGTCGTTGAGCTGCACAAATTGCACGTGCTTGTTGCCGCGGCGCGTGCGCACCCAGCCTTTGGCCTCGACTTCGGTGCCGATGAGCGCCGGCGTCGTGAGCAGGGTGCTGACTTTGGTTCGTTTCATTTCTGAATTGGTCTTGTGATTTGGCGGGGCTGACGGTTGCTGTGGCTGCCGCCCGGGCGCCCGCCTGATTGGTAAGTATGTGTTCGAATTTATTTAATGTATCGGGTCGTGAAGTATGCGGATGAAATTTTGCATTCGGCTGAAGGCGTTATGGGGTTCCATAACAACTGAAGCCGTATTAGAAAGTTCGCCTCAGAATTCATGAGACAATACATTGAGTAATTTCTAACACATACTTAAGATTACTTACTTATTATGATTGTGGCCGACACCGCTGCGTGTCTTTGCAGCGGTGTCGGCTGAAGGTGTCAATTATTCAAACGACCCCATCTTGAGGTAGTTCACCTCTTCCTGGGTGAGGTAGCGCCAGCGGCCGCGGGGCAGGTTTTTCTTGGTGAGGCCTGCGAAGTAGACGCGGTCGAGCTTCGTGACGTGATAGCCGAGGCTTTCGAAGATGCGGCGCACGATGCGGTTGCGGCCCGAATGGATTTCGATGCCGGCCTGATTGCGGTCGGTCTCGGTGGCATACG
>JAIDCC010000060.1 GCA_029056055.1 Duncaniella sp. | reverse complement strand
TTACCTCCAGAGCCCCGAAGCCCTCGGCGTAGGTTCGTATGCAATGGCCGACTAAGAAATCAGCAACCGAATTGAGAACAGATACTATTTGCCCACCTTTAGACCCCCGAATTTAAAAGTAAGACAAATCAAAATTGCATAAGAGTTAAAAAAATTACGATAGAGTTCACCCTTTCACCCGGCCGACCCCCTCGGCCGGGTGAAAGCTTTTTAATGGGGAAGGTTTTTTAATGGGGGATGGGGAATGGGGAATTTGGAATGTGGGATGCGGGATGCGGAATTGACATGCGGGGATTTGGCACGTTGGCGAGGGGAATTTCGTAATCGCACTGATTTCGCATAAAAAAGTGTTACTTTTGCAAAAGTTTTTTTTAACCACATAAAAGATAGGTATACATGGCACTTCAATGCGGCATAGTCGGACTGCCCAACGCAGGCTACGGGTCCCGATGCCCTCGGCCGGGTGAAAGCTGCTAAAATGGTACTATTTTAGCCCTTTCTTTGCGTTTTTTATCCGCTCGAGGGATTTTAACGTTAAGGGATATTGCATTTCTAAAAGTTTTGTATAATTTTGCGAATGTTATTGTCACATTGCCAATAACCCGCCGCCCCCGTGGAGCAAGAGGCTCCCGCCGGAAGGATGTCGGCCCACCGGGTCGCAAAGGCCGCGCCGTGATAGAGCCGGCAATGAGCGACCGAGCAGCCATCTCTCCGGATACCATGAAACTACTGACCCGACGCAAGACATAGCAAATCTCAGCAAGCTGAGAGGCCTTTCCTATTACGACGAAACCGGGGCAAGAGGCCGCCCAATGGAAAGCCGCCCGTTTTCGACCACATACATCAACAAGACTACTTACCTTAATATTTACCATCAAACTACAAACCAATCTAATCTCATGAGGTTTCCACTCGAACATTTACGCTCCCTGGTGACTGTATTGGTCTTAATGACCTCGCTGTGGGCGCTTTCCCAGACCATCACGGTGACGGGAACGGTGATTGATGAAGCGGGCGACCCGTTGATCGGAGCGACCGTGCTTCAAAAAGGCACTACAAATGGTGTGGCCACCGACCTTGACGGCAATTTCACGCTCAAGGTTCCTACGACGGCCCATCTGACAGTGAGCTCGGTAGGTTTCACGACGCAGAATGTTGCAGTCAACGGCCAGACGACGCTCACCATAACAATGAAAGAAAATTCGGAGGTGCTCGACGAGGTTGTGGTCGTGGGCTACGGCCAGATGAAACGTTCGGACATGACGGGTTCGGTAGTGTCGGTGAACGACGCCGCCATCAAGAAGTCAGTGCCGACGAGCATCGACCAGGTGCTTCAGGGCCGCGCCGCCGGCGTGCAGATACAAGCCAACTCGGGTACGCCCGGTGCGTCAAACTCGATACGCATCCGCGGTATCAACTCGCTCAACGCCACCAACCAGCCAATCTTCGTGATAGACGGCGTTGTGATAGACTCGGCCACCGACGACGAGAGCGCCAACCCTCTCAGCTCAATCAACCCCTCTGACATCGTCTCGATGGACGTGCTCAAGGATGCCTCGGCGACGGCCATCTATGGTTCGCGCGCGTCGAACGGCGTCATCATGATTACGACCAAGCGCGGTCAGGCCGGCAACGCCACCGTGACCTACGACGGCTACGTGGGCTGGCAGGAGATGCCCAAGAAATATGACATGCTCAACCTCCGCGAGTATGCCAAGCACCACAACTATCGCGCCAACGAGCTTAACCTGCTCGACCCGTCGAGCGCGTTTGTCAACCCCGACGCGCTGGGCGAAGGCACCGACTGGCAGGACGAGCTTTTCAAGAAAGCGTTTATGACGAGCCACAACATCGGCATCAGCGGCGGCAACGAGCGCACCACCTACGCCTTCTCGGGCGGCTACATGGACCAGGACGGTATAGCCCTCGGCTCCGGCTTCAAGCGCCTCTCGCTGCGCTCGAACATCGACACACAGATAAAGAGCTACCTGCGCGGCGGCATCAACTTCTCGTTCTCTGAAACGAAGCAGCGCGTGGGCACCGACAAGAACACCATCATGAGCGCGCTCATGCAGCAGCCCACCGTGGCCGTGACCTCGCCCGACGGCTCGTTTGACGGCCCGGAAGACGTGTGGATGCCCGACAACCCCGTGGGTCTGGCCGAACTGACCACCAACAACAACCGCAAGACCAACTTCCGCTTCAACACCTATCTCGAGGCCACCCTCACGAAAGGCCTCACGCTGAAGACTGAAGTGTCGGGCGACTGGAACTACAACAACTATTACTACTACATGCCCGACTATCAGTTTGGCATCAAGACCCAGGACACCCGCACCTCGAAATGGACCAAGACCCAGACGAAGTATTGGTCGTGGCGCAACATTCTGACCTACAACCGCACCTTTAACAAAGTGCACGCGCTCAACGTGATGATAGGTCAGGAAATGAGCCATTACAACTTCGAGCAGCAGGTGGGCACCGCCTCGGGCTTCCTGAGCAACACGACCCCCGACCTCTCGGCCGGCGACATCACGACATCGACCACCACGGGCTACAAATTCGCCAACTCGCTTCTCTCTTACTTCGGACGCGCGTTCTACTCGTTTGACGACCGCTACCTCCTGACGGCCACCCTGCGCCGCGACGGCTCGTCGAAGTTTGCGCAAGGTCACCGCTGGGGCTGGTTCCCCTCAGTGGCCCTCGCATGGCGCGCTTCGCAGGAATCGTTCCTCCGCGACGTGACATGGCTCAACAACGCCAAGCTCCGTGCAGGCTGGGGCTCGACCGGTAACCAGAACGTGTCAGACTGGGCCACAGTGGCACTCCTCTCGTTCAAGACCACTCCGTGGGGCACAGGCGTGCTCGTGGGCAACACCCCCAACCAGGAGCTGACCTGGGAGACCACCCACAGCTACAACGTAGGTCTCGACCTCGGCTTCCTCGACAACCGCATCGAAGTGGTGGCCGACCTCTACTATAAGAAGACCAAAAACCTCCTGCTCCAGGTGCAGCTGCCCGCCTACCTCGGTTCGGCCGGTCAGGGCGCGGCGTCAAACCCCTGGCAGAACATCGGTTCGCTCGAAAACAAAGGCTTCGAGCTCACCATCAACACCACAAACATCACCAACCGCAACTTCCAGTGGACCACCAACGTGGTGTTTGCGCTCAACCGCAACAAAGTGCTCTCGCTCGACACCGAGACAGCCACGCTCGAACGCTCGTTCCAGCCCTCGTCGACCAACTACATCGTCACCAAGACAGCCGTAGGGCAGCCCATCGGCCAGTTCTGGGGCTACAAAGTGGTAGGCCGCTTCGACAAGCCCACCGACTTCTACTATCATGACGCCGACGGCGTGCTGCGCCCCGTGGCACTCCCCGAAGGCAACGTCATCGGCGAAGCCTCGACCTGGCTGGGCGACTACATCTTTGAAGACATCAACGGCGACGGCGTCATCAACGCCGAAGACTGCACCTATCTGGGCAACCCCGAGCCGAAATTCACCTACGGTCTGGGCAACACCTTCTCGTGGAAAGGCATCGACCTGACCATCTTCTTCTCGGGCAGCTACGGCAACAAGGCCATGAACCTGACCCGCATGCGCATCGAAGACCCGCGCCAGAACAGCAACATCCTCCGCTCGGCCCTCAACTATGCCGTCATAGGCCAGTATGACCCCGCCGGTCCCGCTGACGACTACCGCAACCTCTACATCACCAACCCCGGCGAGACCCTCATGCCCGCCGTGCAGCGTTCGGACGCCAACTCCAACTACACCCGCGTCAGCGACCGCCTCATCGAGGATGCCTCCTACATCCGTCTTCAGAACATCTCGCTGGGCTACACGTTCCCCAAGCATCTGGTGCGCAAGATTTATCTCGACAACATCCGCGTCTACATGAACATCCAGAACCTCAAGACCTGGAGCAAGTACAAGGGCCTCGACCCCGAAGTGGGCGCAATGTATGGTGACGCCCTGATGACCGGCGTAGACTACGGCCGCTATCCCTCGCCGCGCATCTATACGTTCGGTCTCAACGTGGCCTTCTAAGAGCGCCGCGCCGCCACACACTCTCTCCATCCTTCACACCAATCTCTTTTCACAACCAAGTATTTCAAATTGATGAAACACTATATATATCTTGCAGCACTCGGCACCGCGCTGTCACTGGCCTCCTGCTCCGACTTCCTGGACCAGACCAACAGCTATCAGGCCAGCGAAGACGCATTCTTCGACACCAACGATGCTGTCAACCAAGCCACGGCTCCACTCTACAACTATGTGTGGAACACGTTTAACGGCAAATTCTACTACAGCGTGGGCGACGGTCGCTCGAACAACCTGACCGCCCGCTGGAGCGACTATATCTATCCCTATACCAACTTCACCGAAAACTCGCTCTCGCCGGGTCTGGAAGACGCCTGGGGCGCGTTCTACTCGGTGGTGGCCCAGAGCAACAACACCATCAACAACATCGCCGACAAGTGTGGCCCCGCCGTCACCGAAGAGGCAAAAATCCAGGGCATAGCCGAAGCCCGCTTCATGCGCGGCCTCGCCTACTGGTATATCGGCTCAATCTGGGGCAAAGGCATCATCTACACCGACACCAAGAAGCAGATGAACAACTCCGTCGTGCCCGCACATCGCCAGACCGACGTAATCGAGTTTGCCATCCGCGACCTCGAATATGCCGCCGCCAACCTCTCGAAGACCCAGGCCAACCCCGGGCGCGTCACCTGCTACTCGGCCTACGGACTGCTCTCGCGCATCTATCTGTCGATGGCCGGCCTGACCACCTCGGGCGTCTATGACGGCTCCAACATCGCCACCGACTTCAACCGCGGCCAGCGCAACCCCTACTATCTCGACCTCTCGGCCAAGGCAGCCCTCAAATGTATCGAAGGCCCCTACCGTCTGCTCGACAACTACGGCGACCTCTTCGCCGTGTCGACGTGGAACAACAACGCCGAATCGGTGTTCCAGCTGCAATGGCTCGCCGGCTCGACCGACGCAGTGGGCTGGGGCGCCACCAACTCGATTTCGGCCTTCTTCTCGTGGTCGACAATGGTGGGCGAGACCAACTGGGGCAACGCCACCTACGCCTCGTATGACATGGTGCGCACCTACGACCCCGCCGACCGCATCCGCCGCCACTACACCATCTGCACCGTCGGCGAGACCTATCCCGACCTCAACACCAAGAACGGCGGCTACGTCTACAACGTCACCGAGACCGGCTATGACAACAAATGCAACGTCAAGAAGCACACCATCGGCAAGCTCGACGACAACGGACAGAGCTACCAGCAGAGCTCGGGCGTCAACACCTACATGATGCGTCTGGCCGAGGTCTACCTCAACCTTGCCGAAGCAATCCTGGGCAACAACGCCTCGACCAGCGACGACGTGGCCCTGACCTACTTCAACAAAGTGCGCGCCCGCGCCGGCATGAAAGCCCTCAAGAGCATCGACTACTCGGCCATCCACTACGAGCGCCGCGTAGAGCTCGCCTACGAGGGTCAGTACTGGTATGACCTCCTGCGCCGCTCCTACTACAAGCAGCAGGAAGTTGTGGGCTACCTCAACGCCCAGGACCGCAACTGCGGCTACGAATGGGACGAAAGCGAAGCCTGCCAGTATGCCAAGACCTCAGAAGGCACCGGCGTGGCCACAGCCACCACGGCCCATCTGCTCCTGCCGATGAGCGACGTCGACCTCGCCCGCAACCCGCGCCTCAACGAAGCACCCGTGACCTGGGAATTCGATGCCCGCGAAGTGAGCCATGACGAGCTCTTCAAGTAAGAAAAACCCTCAACCATCCTCACCTTATCTCAAGACATTCCATCAATGAAAAATCCAAGATATTTCCTCCTGCCGGCGGCGGTGTTAATGGCCTTAGGGTTTGCAGCGTGCAATGACGACGACCCCTACTTCGACGACGACCTCCAGACCAAAGCCATGTCGGTCAGCAAAGTCTACCTCGAAGACTACAAATCGTCGGTGCCCGACCGCGAAGTCTCGTTTGCACGTCTGGGCCAGATGCTGCGCCTCGAAGGCTCAGGCTTCTTCGGTGTCAAGAAAGTCTACATCAACGGCTATGACACCTATTTCAACCGCGCCTACGTCACCGACAACTCCCTCATCGTCTCAATCAACTCGAAGACGCCCGTCTCAGACTGCGACCCCGAGGTGCGCAACACCATCCGCCTCGTCAAGGACGGCACCGAGCTTGTCTACGAATTTCTCATCCGCAACGGCTACTCGGTCATCCGCAGCGTGTCTAACACCCTGCCTCAGCCGGGCGAGACCGTGACCGTCTACGGCGACTACCTGCACGAAACTTCGAAAGTGACCCTCCCCGGTGGGGTAGAGGTGACCGAAGGCATCGTCAACGATGAAGACGGCGAATGGTTTTCGTTCACCATGCCCTCAGGAGTCACCGAAGGGGGCGCCCTCATCTCTGAAAGCCCCAACGGCGTGACCCAGTCGCCCGCCTACTTCAACGAGACCCGCGGCATGATACTCAACTTCGACGGCCTCGGCTCGCAGGGCTACTGGAGCTGGAAGGAAAACGGCTCGATGATAAACAACGAAGACCTCGTCGACGACCCCCTCTCGTCGGGACGCGGCAAAGTGTTCCAGCTCGTGCCCGACCGTCTGCTTGCCGACGGCATCGCCTCGGGCAAGCCTCGCGCCACCGAATGCTGGACCGCCGGCAACGATGACGCCGCCGACGACTGGAGCCGCATGACCTCGCTCATCCCCGCCGAGACTCCCCTCTCGGAAGTGGCCTTCCAGTTTGACATCCTCTGCCCCGAGCCCTGGAGCGGCACCGGCTACATCCAGGTGTGCCAAATCAACAACTACAACTTTGCCGGCATCGGCTCGGACGACGACAACTCGAAGGGCATGACCTACATGTTTGTGCCCTGGATGAGCAACGGCCGTGACGGCGGCGAAATCTTCCCCTTCACCACCGCCCAGTGGACCACCATCACCGTGCCCTACGTAGAGTTTGCCAAGTATGCCGCCCTGCAGGCCGACGCCGAGGCACAGAACCCGACGTTCCAGATGGTGATAGACGACCGCAACGGCGCCACCTACCGCAACTTCGGCATGGGCTTCGTCAACACTGACTTCGACTACACCGATGCCGACGGCGCGAAAGCCTCTCTGGTGTCGACGCTCTTCACCGGCCCCAAAATCTATATCGACAACTGGCGCATCGTGCCCTACAAATTCTTTGAGCCGAGCGACTACGAAGAACCCGAAGAAGAGAACTAATCACCCCTACCACTCCCTTCCCACTACCCCTAATCTTAGCAACACATGAAAATCTCTCATATCACCTTCCCCCTTGCTGCCGCCGCGCTGCTTCTGACAGCGTGCGACGACAACGTAATGGAGTGGAACGAGCCCGACCCTTCGGTGAAACCCACCGAACTGCCGATGGAGCTCGCCGAAAAAATAGCCCAATATGACTATCTGAAGAACTACATGGCCCAGTATCATCCCGACGTGCAGCTCACTGTCGGAATGGGCCTCGACCTCTTTCTCGAAGACGAAGCATATCGTCAGACCGTCCTCGACAACTTCCAGGGTGTGACGTTCGGCAATGCCATGAAGCATCAGTCTATCGTGTCGTCGTCGGGTGTCTGCAACTGGGCCACCGTCGACCGCTTCCTGGCTCTCAACACCGGGCTGCCCATCCACGGCCACAACCTCCTCTGGCACACCCAGCAGCAACAGACCTACCTGAAGAGCCTCATCGCTCCGACGATGGTCATCGAGTCAGACCCCGCTAACGACATCCAGAACATGCTGTCGGGCGACAACTCCGACTTCGAGGGTGGCACCAAAGGCTCGTGGGGCTCGTGGGGCAACGAGTCGGAGAGCGGCGTCACCTCTCCCGGCCACAACTCGGCCTACGCCATGTATCTGAAAAACCCCTCGGATGCTTCGGCATGGAACGCCCAGTGTGCGTTTACGTTCGACACCTTCCTCACCCCCGGCGTCTACAAAATCCGTTTCTACGCCAAGAGCGACACCCCCGCAGGTCAGCTTCAGTTCCAGTATCAGAACGGCACCACCTACGGCTCGCAGGGCGGCTACAACACCTTCAACGTCGGCACCGACTGGGTGATGTGCGAATATGAGTTTGAGCTCACCCTCGAAGACGTCAACCGCATCATCCTCAACTTCGGCGCCGTCGGAGGCACCTATATGATAGACGACGTAGAGTTCGGCCTCAAGCAGGAGGCAGCTCCCGCCGACCCGATGGCCAACATCCTGCCCGCCTCGGCATCAGACTTCAACGACTGCGTCGACGGTGCTACCGGTGGCTGGGGCTCGTGGGGCTCCAACAAGGATGAGGCCAAGACCGTAGAAGGCGCCGGCAAGGACGGCTCGACTGCCGTGATGCTCTCCAACAAGGGCGACGGCAATGCCTGGGAAGCTCAGTTTGCCTATACGTTCGACGCTCCCCTCACCGCCGGACAGCCTTACGTCATCCAGTTTGAGGCAAAATCCACCTCGGGCGCCGGTCAGCTCCAGTTCCAGTATCAGAACGGCACCACCTATGGCTCGCAGGGTGGCTACAACACCTTCAACATCGGCACCGACTGGGCTACGTTCGAACACGAGTTCACCATCGCCGACTTTGACGACGTAAACCGCATCATCCTCAACTTCGGCGCCGTGGGTGCCACCTACACCATCGACAACATCAAGTTCGGTCCGAAGCTCGACACCGCGGCCTCGAAGCCTCAGCGCGCCTCGCGCATCTACTACGTGCTCAAGACCCCCGAAGAAAAGAAGGCCATCCTGCTCGAAGCTATGGAGGCCTGGATTAAGGAAGCCATGGAGCACGCCGGCCCCTACTGCACCACGTGGGACGTCATCAACGAAGCCATCGGCGACAACCTCCAGCTGCGCGGCGTAGAGGGCGGATGGATGTCTGACGATGCCGAACCCGTCGAAACCGAAGCCGACGGCCTCGACCTGCGCTGGGCCAACGATACCGGCAACGGCCACTTCTACTGGGGCTACTACATCGGCAAGGAGTATGGCGTGAAGGCCTTCGAATATGCCGCCAAGTATAACCCCAACGGTGCGAAGCTCTTCATCAACGACTACAACCTCGAAACCTCGCCCGGCAAGCTCAACAAGCTCATCGAGTTTGTGAAGTATATCGACGCCAACGGCGCTCACGTCGACGGCATCGGCACTCAGATGCACGTTTCGTCGTCTATCACCAAGGAGCAGGTTGAGGAAATGTTCCGGACCCTCGCAGCCACCGGCAAGCTCATCCGCATCACCGAGCTCGACGTGGCCATCGGCACGGCCACTCCGACCGTCGAACAGCTCCAGAAGCAGAGCGACATCTACGAGATGATTCTCAACGCCTTCTTCACCATCGTGCCCAAGGAGCAGCAGAGCGGCGTCACCATCTGGAGCCTCTCCGACAACGCCAAGGAGCATGAATACTGGCTCAAGGACGAGTCGCCCAACATCTTCGACGCCTCCTATGGCCGCAAGATTGCCTACAAGGGCGTGGCCGACGCCATCGCCGGCTTCGACATCTCGTCAGGCTTCTCCTCGCCCGACTACTCGAAGAAGTAACGCTCCCTAATCCCCTCATTGACAAATCTCTATCCACACCCCCGGCCTGTGCCGGGGGTGTATCCCGTTAAAGACCCCGCAACTATCACTTTCCCAACACCCGTAAAATCAATGCGACTACTGTCTGCCATCACTGCACTGCTCATAGCCCTCGCGGCCGGCGCCGCCGTCACCCCCGACTACATCATCATCGGCGGCGAGACCTCAAACTCGGCCGCCTCACGCATCGACGATATCCGCGAGGTGTTTCGTCGCGCCGAGCAACGAGGCTACAACACGGTGCTGATTCCCGTGTCGTGGGAACTTATCGAACCCCGCGAGGGGCAATACAACTTTTCGTCGCTCGACAACATCCTCTCGACGGCGCAACGCTCCGACATCAATGTCGGACTCCTTTGGTTTGGCGCTTGGAAAAACTCCATGTCGTGCTATGCGCCGGCATGGGTCAAGACCGACACCCGCCGCTTCCCCCGCGCTCGCGTGGAGGGGGGTAAACCTCTCGAAATAGTCTCGCCCTTCTCGGCCGAGCTCCTCAAGGCCGATTCGGCTGCGTTTGCCGCCCTCGTGGGCAAAATCGCATCTCATCCCGCCCGACAGAAGGTGGCTCTCATACAGATTGAAAACGAAATAGGCATGCTCGAATCGGCCCGCGACCATTCCGAACTTGCCAACGCCATATACGCCAAGGGTGTGCCCGGCGAACTCACCTCATGGCTCGCTTCTCACGCCGAGACGCTCCATCCCACCCTCATCGCGCGCTGGAAGGCCAACGGTTCGAAGGCTTTCGGCTCGTGGGAGGAAGTATTTGGCAAAGGGGCCGAAAGCGATGAAATCTTCATGGCCTACAATTATGCCCGCTACGTCGAGAGTCTGGCCCGCATAGGCCGCGAGCGCCTCCCCGACATGCCTTTCTATCTCAACGCCGCCCTCAATTCGCGAGGCCGTCGCCCCGGGCAGTATCCCTCGGCAGGGCCGCTCGCCCATCTCAAGGACATCTACCACTGCGGCGCCCCGACGATTGATTTCCTCGCCCCCGACATCTACGACCCCGGTTTCAGTGCCTGGGCCGGTCAATACGCGCTGCCCGACAATCCGCTTTTCATCCCCGAAATCAAGGCCTCGGCCGACAATCCCGTGCAGACTCTCTACGCCCTCGGCGCTCACGATGCCCTCGGTGTCTGCCAGTTTGCTTTCGACCGTCAGCCCGAATCGTCCGACTCGGCCGCTTACGACGCCAACACCATAATGCAGACCCTCGAACCGCTCCTGCTCCGCTCGCGCGGCAAAGGCCTTTCAAACGGCATATATCTCGAGAGCGACACCGCCCGCGCCATCATCCTGCGCGACTCGCTCTGCATCACCGCCCGTCACGCCCTCTCGCTCCCCTGGGCGCCCAAGACTCCCAAGGGCGTCACTCCCGCGTCGGGCGGCGGCCTGCTACTCCGCGTCGGCCCTGACGAATACATCCTTGCCGGGCGCGGAGTGGTGCTCACGTTCGAGCCCCTATCGGCCCTCATGTCGTCGGCCGCAAATGTGTCGGCCCAGCTGGGCGAGGACGGTTTCGCCGCCCAGGGTTCGCCGGCGGCTGCCGGTGGCGCGGGTGCGGCTCAATGGCGCGGTCAGCGCATCGGCCTCGCTTCGGTCGACGTCGTTGACATTCGCCCCAACGGCGACATCCAATCTCTGCGCACTCTCAACGGCGACGAGACTCATCAGGGCCGCCACGTGCGCATTGATGCCGACGACTTCAATATCATCCGCTTCAAACTCTACCGCTATGAATAGACTTTCAGTGGCCGCCGCCGCTGCGGCGATATCGCTCTTTTCGGTAATGCCGGCCCGCGCCGACGTGAAGCTGCCGCGCATCATCGCCGACAGTATGGTGGTGCAATACGACCGCCCGCTCACGCTCTGGGGCACCGCCTCGCCCGGCGAGACATTCGACATTAGTGTCGACGGCCGCCGCAAGGCCACCGTCTCGGCCGATGCGGCCGGAAACTGGCGCGCCGAGTTGCCGAAACTCCCCCTCGGCAAGACCCACACCATCCGTGTGGCCGACCGCGAGATTCGCGACGTTGTGGCCGGCGACGTGCTGCTTTGCTCCGGGCAGAGCAACATGGAACTGCCCGTGTCGCGCGTCACCGATGCGTGGGCCGACACCATCGAGGCCTGTCACAACACCGACGTGCGCGAGTTCTCCGTGCCTAAGGTCGAGGCTTTCGACGGCCCGGTGGCCGACCTCTCGGGCGGAAGCTGGCGCGGGGCCACGCAGGCCAACATCCCTGCCTTCTCGGCCACGGCGTTTTTCACCGCCCGCGCCCTCAACCGCGCCACCGGGCGCCCCGTAGGCATAATCCACGCCTCGTGGGGTGGCACCCCCGTCGAGTCGTGGATTTCTGAAGAGTATCTCGCGCCCTATCCCCTCGAGCGAAACAAGCTCGCCCTCTATCGCGACTCTGCCTATCGCGCCCGCATCAAGCAGCTCGAAGGCGAAAACTATCACCGCTGGAACACGGTGATGGATGCCGCCGACCCGGGTCTCAACGATTCGCTCCCCTACTATTCGCCCGAGATTTCCACCTATCAGTGGAGCACCCGCGCTCTCCCTGACCAATTCATGCTCGACTGGGCCACCGACGGCGGCCTCAATCCCATCCACGGCTCCCACTGGTTCCGCCGCGATTTCAACGTAAGGCCCGACCAGGCGGGTCGCGATGCCTGGCTGCGTCTCGGCTGCCTCGTCGATGCCGATTCGGCCTGGGTCAACGGTGTCTTCGTCGGAAACACCACCTATCAGTATCCGCCCCGCATCTATCGCATTCCCGCCGGAGTGCTCCGCCCGGGTGTCAACACCGTCACCGTGCGTCTCATCTCGCAGCATGGCGTGCCTCACTTCGTGCCTGAGAAACCCTACAAGATAGTTTTCGACAAACCCCACGCGCTCTACGGCCGCACCGAGCCCGACGAGATTTCGCTCGACGGCACGTGGCACTACGCTCCCGGCGCGCGTATGCCCGAGGGACCCGACATGATGTTCTATTGCTATCTCCCCGAGGTGCTCTACGATGGCATGATTGCCCCGGTCATTTCCTATCCCGTCGGGGGTGTTGTGTGGTATCAGGGCGAAAGCAATGTCAGCGAGTACAACCGCTATCCGGCCAAACTCGCTTCGCTCGTGTCGTGCTGGCGCGCTGCCAACGGCTCTCCGCAGCTGCCCTTCTATGTGGTCGAACTCGCCGATTTCATCCATCATTCCGACACTGTCGAGCGCCCCGCGTGGGCTGCCATGAGGCGCATGCAGGCCGCGGCCGCCCAACAGCTCGAAGGGGTCACGCTCATTCCCAACGAAGACCTCGGCGAGTGGAACGACATCCATCCGCTCTCTAAGCTCCCGCTCGGCGCCCGCATCGCTGCCGCCATAGCCGGCGCTGAATGACCTCCCGCAAAATCATCACTTCTACCTTATTTCTTACCGCCATGAATTCTACCTCCGCTAAGGGCTTCTATAAGCTTTCCATGCTCCAGTGCATCGGTTTCGGTTCGGGCGACCTCGCCCAAAACCTCATCTATCAGACCATCTCGATGTATCTGCTATTCTTCTACACCAACGTCTACGGCCTCGACCCCGCCGTCGCCGCGGTGATGTTTCTTATCGTGCGCATCATCGACGTCGTGTGGGACCCCCTCGTCGGAACGTTCGTCGACAAGCACAACCCCCGCATCGGCAAATATCGCGCCTACCTCCTCCTCGGCGGCATTCCTCTGACCGCTTTCGCTATCCTCTGCTTCTGGAACGGCTTCTCAGGCTCGCTGCTTTACGCCTACGTCACCTACGTCGGCCTCTCGATGTGCTACACGCTCGTCAATGTGCCCTACGGCGCGCTCAATGCCTCCTTGACGCGCGACACGGCCGAAATCACCAAACTCACGTCGGTCAGAATGTTCATGGCCAATGTCGGCGGCCTCGCCGTGGGTATGGGCATTCCTATCGTCGTCAAGCTCTTCGACCCTGCCGAGACCACCGACCTCTCGTCGTCCGACTCCGCATGGCTCTCCACCATGACCATCTACGGCCTCGTGGGGCTCGCGCTGCTCATCTTCTGCTTCTCGCAGTGCCGCGAGCGTGTGGTCATGGACTCCAAGGAGACCGAAAACGTGCGCGTCTCCGACCTCTGGATGGAGTTTGTCCACAATCGTCCGCTCCGCATCCTCGCCTTCTTCTTCATCACCGCCTTCGCCATGATGGCCATCGGAAACTCCGCCGGCGCTTACTACATCAACTACAACCTCAACGGCACCGCCGGCGAGCTCTCCATCTTCATGGGTCTCGGCTCTATCCCCGCCTTCATCTTCATGCCCATGATTCCCGCCATAAAGAAGTGCGTGGGCAAGAAGGGCATGTTCTACATTTTCCTCGTCACCGCCATCATCGGCATGGGGCTCCTCTACGCAATATCTATGATTGAGGCGCTCCGCTCTCACATCATCCTTGTCTACATCGCGCAGTTCGTCAAGTCTACCGGCGTCATCGTCGCCACCGGCTACATGTGGGCGCTCGTCCCCGAAGTCATTTCCTACGGCGAATACACCCACGGCCGACGCATCTCCGGCATCGTCAACGCTCTCACCGGCATCTTCTACAAAGCCGGCATGGCTCTCGGTGGGGTAGTGCCCGGGCTGGTGCTCGCATGGGTGGGCTTCAACAAGGAGGCCGCCGTGCAGTCGCCTCTCGCTCTTCAGGGCATCCTCTGGCTCGTCGCCGTAATCCCCGCGATACTTCTCCTTCTGGCCATGTATATCATTTCGCGCTACGAACTCACCGACGATGTCATTGACCGCATCAACGCCGAAATCGAGCAGCGCGCCAAGTAATCTCCTCACAAAGTTCAACAGTAAATTCCACATCCCCCATTCCAAATTCTTGGCAGAGCCAAGCGGCTTTGCCGATTACCCCATTCTCCATTCCCCCGCTCATGAAATCACTTCCCTTTGCCGCGGCGTTCCTTGCCCTCGCGGCGGCTTGCTCCACTTCCGTCACTCCCCCCGAGGCGCCCGCTTCTCTCAAGGATGCTCTCGCCGACGATTTCCTCATAGGTGCCGCCCTCGACACTTCGCTTGTCGCCGGCCTCCGTCCCGGTGCCGATTCCATCACGCGCCTCCATTTCAATTCCATCGTGGCCGAAAACTGCATGAAGTCGGCCGAAATCAATCCCGCTCAGGGTGTCTACCTCTGGGCGCCGGCCGACTCGTTCGTGGCCTACGGCGAGCGCAACGGCATGGCCGTCATTGGCCACACCCTCGTCTGGCATTCCCAGCTCGCTCCTTGGTTTGCTGTTGATGCCGAGGGGCGCGAGGTGTCGGCTGACACTCTCCGCGAGCGTATGCGCTCCCACATTCATGCCATGGTGGGCCGCTACAAGGGGCGCGTCAAGGGTTGGGATGTGGTCAACGAGGCTATTCTCGACGATGGTTCCTACCGCGACACTCCTTTCTATCGCATTCTCGGCGAGGAATACATCCCCCTCGCGTTTCAGTTTGCTCACGAAGCCGACCCCGAGGCCGAACTCTACCTCAACGACTACGCCATGGCTAATCCCCGCAAGCGCGATGCCTACGTGCGCCTCGCCAGAAGCCTTAAGGAGCGCGGACTGCGTATCGACGGCATAGGTATGCAGGCCCACAACGGTATGGACTATCCCGACTATGCCGCTTTCGAGGCCTCAATCGACTCGTTTGCCGCTGCCGGTGTCAACGTCATGATTACCGAGTGGGACCAGACCGTCCTCCCTACCGTCAACACCGGTGCCAACGTGGCCGACAAGACCGAGTATGCCGCCTCCCTCAATCCCTACCCCGACGGCATGCCCGATTCCGTCGCTGCCGCCTGGAACGCCCGCGCCCTCGAATTTTTCAATATGCTCCGTCGCCACTCCGACGTCATCACCCGCGTCACCGTCTGGGGCACCGACGACGGCCAGTCTTGGCGTAACGACTGGCCCGTCAAGGGACGCACCGACTATCCCCTCCTCTTCTCGCGCGACTTCTCTCCCAAACCTGTGGTCGACTCGCTCCTCTCCTCCTCATCATCAATCTCAATCACTTCGCAGAAATGAAAAAACGCTATCTCTTCCCCGACGACTACATGGCCGACCCCTCTGTCCATGTCTTCAACGGCCGCATCTACATCTATCCCTCTCACGACATTCAGCTCGACAACGTCGAAAACGATAACGGCGACCAATACGTCATGCAGGACATGCACGTCCTCTCCATCGACGGCGACCCCATGACCGCCCCGGTCATCGACCATGGCAAGGCTCTCGACATCGCCGACATCCCCTGGGCAGGACGCCAGCTCTGGGACTGCGACTGCGCCGAAAAAGATGGTCGCTACTTCCTCTACTTCCCTCTCAAGGACCGAAACGACATTTTCCGCATCGGTGTGGCCGTTGCCTCACGCCCCGAAGGTCCGTTCATCGCCGAGCCCGACCCCATCCGCGGCTCCTACTCGATAGACATCTGCGTGCTCCACGACGATGCCGATGGCGAATACTACCTCTACTTCGGTGGCCTCTGGGGAGGGCAGCTTCAGCGCTACGCCGACAACAAGGCTCTCGAAAATCCCTATCTCCCCGAAGGCGCCGAGCCCTCGCTCCCCTCGCGATGCGTGCGCCTCTCCAAAGACATGCTCCAGTTTGCCGAGGAGCCACGCCCTGTTCAGGTGGTCGATGAGGAAGGCCGACCCCTCCGCGCCGACGACCCTCACCGCTTCTTCGAAGCATCTTGGGTACACAAGTACAACGGCAAGTACTATTTCTCTTACTCGACAGGCGACTCACACCTCCTTTGCTACGCCGTCGGCGATAACCCCTACGGCCCCTTCGTCTTCAAAGGCGAAATCCTGTCCCCCGTAGTCGGTTGGACCACTCATCACTCCATCATCGAGTATCGCGGCAAATGGTACCTCTTCCATCACGACGCCGCCCCCTCCGGCGGTCGCTCATGGCTCCGGTCGCTCAAAGTCTGCGAACTCACCTACACCCCCGACGGCCACATCCTTCCCATCCCCGGAACCGACACCCCCGTCTGACCTTCCGACACTGCAAAGATACGCCCCCGCGCCACTCTTTATAGTGCGATAATCCCCAATCCTCCCGAAAATTTTCCTGACAATAGAGTCATGCACCAAGGTTCCCCCCCCTCGGTGCATGACTCCTCTTGATGTAAGATGTAATATGAAATTCCGTTTCTCAGCCCTCTTGCTCGCAGCATCGCTCAGCGCCTCGGCCGCGACATTCGACATCACCTCCTACGGCGCCGTCTCCGACACCACACGCCTTTCCACCACAGCCATCCAGAACGCCATCGACGCATGCGCCGCAGCAGGTGGCGGCCAAGTCCTCGTCCCCGCCGGACAATTCAAGACAGGCTCCATCTTCCTCCGCTCAGGCGTCGACTTCCATCTCGCCCACGGCGCCACCCTCTACGGCTCCACCGACATCGCCGACTACACCCCCGTCACATCATCCTACGCCTCCCTCCGCACAGGCATCCCCACCATTCAACTCATCTACGCCGACTCCGTCAGCCACGTCTCAATCTCAGGCTCCGGCACCATCGACGGCCGTGGAAGCGCCTTCCCGAAACTCTCATGGAACGACGAAGGCATCACACGCCCCCACCTCCTGCGCTTTATCCGCGCCACCGACATCGCCGTCACAGGCGTCACACTCCGCAACTCCGGCTGCTGGATGCAGCACTACCTCGCATGCGACCGACTCCGAATCTCAGGCATCACCGTCTTCAACCGTAACAACTTCAACAACGACGCCCTCGACCTCGACGGCTGCCACGACGTAGTCGTCTCCGACATGATTGCCGACTCCGACGACGACGGAATTACCCTCAAATCCACATCCCCACGCCTCTGCGAAGACATCACAATCTCTAACTGCGTCGTCTCATCCCACTGCAACGCCATCAAACTCGGCACCGAAACAAACGGCGGCTTCCGCAACATCATCGTCCGCGGCATAACCGTCAAACCCTCCGCCGACCAATCCACACAATTCTTCGGCGCACCCGGAGGAATTGGCCACTCAGCCATCTCCCTCGAAATCGTTGACGGAGGCTCCATGCGCAACGTCATCATCTCCGACATCACAATCCGCGGCACCGAATCACCCATCTTCATCCGCCTCGCCGACCGCCGCCGACCCTACTCACCCTCACACCCCGTCACACAAGTAGGCTCAATCTCCGGAATCCTCCTCCAAGACATCCTCATCGACGAAGCCGGCCCCACAGGCTGCTCCATCACCGGACTCGAAGGACACCCCGTCACCGACGTCTCAATCCGAAACGTCCGCATCCGCCACGCAGGAGGCCAACCCGTCACACCCGCACCGACCGACGAAAAAATCGCCGACTACCCCGAAGCGACAATGTGGGGCATACTCCCCGCAAAAGGATTCTGGCTAAACCACACACGCAACATCTCAATCACCGACCTCACCGTCGAAACCACCCTCCCCGACTCCCGCCCCCGCCGGCCGGGGGGGGGGAGCACAAGGCCGGCCCCCCCGACCACGGGGGAGAGGGGTTGGCGGGGAGGGGGTGGGAAAAAAAAAGGGGGGGGGGGGGGG
>JAIDCC010000006.1 GCA_029056055.1 Duncaniella sp. | reverse complement strand
CTCCCCGCCGGCCTCTACATCGTCCGCACCCCCGCCGCCACGGCCAAAATCGCCATCCGCTGACCCTATGGGCTGCGGCAGGTAGGGACGCCCGCGGCACGGCGACCGGGCAATTTCGACGTCGTGGGCCTGCGTGGACGCGCCATGGACGCGGGGGCGTGCCCTTGGCATGGAGACCGGGCAATTTCGACATCGTGGGCCTGCGCGGACGCGCCATGGCGCGTCCCTACTGAAAATCAAACCATTACATCGCGGCGCATTCCCTCCGGAGATGAGCATCGTCGCGTTGTCACCCCCTGCCTCGGCGCGCTGAGCCGATGCGGGGGACTTTATTTTTGATAATCGCGAGAATTTGTGTAACTTTGCAGCCATGAAACAGTTTCTCATCATCATGGCGGTGGTTCTGACACTCGGCGCCTGCTCTTCGAAGAAGAAAACGGAGGTCGACGTCGAGGCCGCCGCGACGGCCGAGCGCCACAGCACGGAGCTCACCGACGCTTTGTCGCACGGCAATATCTCAAAGGTCACGGAGATGGCCGATTCGCTTTCGCTCTTCGTTGACGACCTGACACCGCAACAGGCTGTGCAGGTGCTTCTGGCGTTTGTCAACATCCACAATGACGCGGTGGCGGCCAAGAACTCGCGCGCCGACCTTGAGACGCTGCGCAAGTTTGTGGACGTCTACGACATTTCGCTGTCGGTCAACGGCAAGGAGATGCGCGAGGCCATAGCTGAGGCGCGCCGCATCAATCCGGCGTTCAATCTCGACTCGCTGGCCGGCGATTTCCGCGAACGGCTCACGCAATATGACGCCGTGCAGGACGGCACGCTCGTGGCCGCGGCGCCCGAACCCGAGAAGGCCGATTCGACCGACGCCACCGAAGCCGCCGACTCAATCCCCCTCGTGCTCCGCCCCGCCGAGTAAACAGAATCCCCGACCTTTCACCTCTCACACAACCATCATATCACATGCAACGTCTGCGTCAGCTCCTGCCCTATCTGGGCGCACTGGTGATAATCGCCGCCATAGCATTCGCATTCTTCTATCCCGACGCCTCGCAAGGCAACGTGCTGCGTCAGCACGACATGCAGCAGGGCGTGGCCATCGGTCAGGAAGCCCTTGCCTACCAGCAGGCCACGGGCGACACCTCGCGATGGACCAACTCGCTCTTCTCGGGCATGCCCACGTTTCAGATTTCGCCCTCCTACCCCTCGACCAAACTCTTCTCATGGATTAACACCGTGATGGGGCTCGGACTGCCCACCCCCTCGTCGCTGATAGCCATGATGATGACAGGCTTCTTCATCCTGCTTCTGGCGATGGGTATGCGCTGGTATGTGGCGCTGACGGGGGCGATAGCCTACGGATTTTCGTCATACTTCGTGATAATCATCGGCGCGGGCCACATCTGGAAATTTCTCACCCTGGCCTACTGTCCGCCCACCATCGCGGGCATCATTCTGGCCTATCGCGGGCGCTACCTCGCCGGCGGCGCGCTGGCGGCGCTCTTCGCCATGCTCCAGATTGCGTCAAACCACGCGCAGATGACCTACTACTTCCTCTTCGTCATCGTCGGGGTGGTCGTGGCCTTCCTCATCGCGGCCATCCGCACCAAGGGAATGCGCCGCTTCCTGACGGCCACCGGGGTGCTCGCCGTGGCCGGGGTGCTCGCCGTCGGCGCCAACCTGCCCTCGCTCTACAACACCTACGAATATTCGAAAGAGACCATCCGCGGCACCCACTCGCTCCTCTCGTCGGGCGCGAAAGCCGATGCCACCGGGGGCCTCAACAAAGACTACATCACCCAGTACTCCTATCAGCCGTCGGAGACATTCTCGCTCCTCATCCCCGACATCAAGGGAGGCGCCACGGTGCGTCCCGCCAAGGGGAGCTTCGAGATGCTCAACCTCGCCTCGCTGCCCGAGGCCGCCGAGCGCGCCGGGAGCGGCGAGATTTCGGCCATGGATATGCAATACCTCGGCAACACGAGCCAGTACTTCGGCGACCCCGAGGGCACTAACGGCCCCGTCTACGTCGGCGCGCTCATCTGCGCGTTCTTCCTGCTGGGCTGCTGCATCGTGCGCGGGCCGCTCAAATGGGCGCTCGTGGTGCTGACGCTGCTCTCGATTGTGCTGGCGTGGGGACGCCACGCCATGTGGGCCACCGACCTCATGCTTTCGGTGGTGCCGATGTATTCGAAATTCCGCACCGTCGAGTCGATACTCGTCATAGCCGAATTCACCATGCCGCTGCTCGCCGCCATGGCCCTGCAACGCCTGGCCGTGGCGCGCAACCCGTGGCACCGCTACCGCCGTCAGTTCCTCTGGTGCTTCGGCATAGCGGGCGCCTTCTGCCTGCTGGGGTGGATAGCCCCCGGGCTGTTCGGCTCGGCCATCACCGACAACGACCGCTCCGTCGACGCCTACATCACCCAGATGCTCTTGCGTCAGGGCTACGACAGCGCCACCGCCTCGCGATTCTCGCTTCAGAACCCCGCCATCTACTCGGCCGTCGAGAGTCTGCGCTACGGCATGGTCAAGGCCTCGGCTTTCCGCTCGCTCATCATCCTGCTCATCGGCGCAGCCCTCACCTACTTCTACATGCGCCGCCGCATCAACGGCGCGGTGATGTTTGCCTCGATAGCCGTCATCGTTGTAATCGACCTCTACACCACCGACAAACGCTACCTCAACCACGAGTCGTTCGTGCCCGCACGCCTCAACGTAGGCGCGCCGATTGCCAAGACCCAGGCCGACGAAATCATCCTGCAGGACACCGACCCCAACTATCGCGTCATGGACATCCCGCGCTTCAATCAGGCCGACCCGTCGTACTATCACAAAATGATAGGCGGCTATCACGCGGCCAAACTGACCCGCTATCAGGACCTCATCGACCGCCACCTCTCACACTTCCAGCAGGGCACCGAGACCGATGCCGACTGGAATGTGCTCAACATGCTCAACGCGCGCTACATCGTGGGGTTGGACGGCCAGGTGCTCCGCAATCCGGAGGCCTACGGCAACGCATGGTTCGTTGACCGCGTGGAGTTTGTCGACGGCGCCGACGCCGAGATGGCCGCGCTCTCCGAAATCAATCCGCGCGTCACGGCCGTGGCCGCCAAGCAATTCAAGCCGCTGCTCGGAGCCACCGCTCCCGCCGACTCGGCCTCGACGGTGACGCTGACCTCCTACGCCCCCAACTCGCTCGTCTATCGCTCGTCGTCGGCCACCGGCGGCACGGCGGTGTTCTCCGAGGTATGGTTCCCGTGGGGGTGGGAAGCGACAATCGACGGACAGCCCGTAGAGATAGCCCGCGTGGACTACGTGCTGCGCGCACTGCCCGTTCCCGCCGGCGAGCACGAAATCGTCATGACCTTCGAGCCCGGCTCGCTGCGCACCACCGACACCCTGGCGTGTGTCTCAATCATCCTCATCTATCTCTCGGCAGCCGGCGCGCTCGGCGTCTATCTCTTCGGCAAGCGCCGAAAAGCGTAACGACAGGGCGATGTGGGGCATTGACTATCTGAAACGTCTGCGCAGCACACGCGGTTTCGGCGTGCATTCGCCTTTGGCTTTCCGGATGGTCACGCAAGTGCTTCGTCAGGACTATGCCTACTATGCGAGCGGCCGCCTCGCCGAGCTCGACACGCGCGGTCTGCCGGAGCATTTCGCCGACATCCTCTTCCGCCTGGTGTGTGAATTTTCGCCCGCGGCGGTGTGGATTTCGCCCGACCTGCCCCGACGCGACGCCGTGGCCGAAGCTGTCAGGCTCGCCGACTCGCGCACACGCTTCACCGACCATCCCGCGGAGGCTCAGATGATTGTGGCCACCGACACGCTGCCCCTTGTGCCCGACCATGGTGTTGCCGTCATGGCCTCGTCGTGCTCGCCCGGGGCGTTCGAGGGCATCGAGCGAGGGTGTTTCACCTTTTCAAACGGCACGTGGCTTGTGGGAGTCAGCCGCCCCGACCTGCCTCGGCAGCACTTCGAGGTGCTGTTCTGACCGGTGGAAATGGTGTCGGGAAGGGCGACACCCATCGCGACCATGTACGGACGTGCCTTTGGCACGTTTGACAGGCCGGGCGCCTCACCGCGACACCCCCCGCGTCCTCACCGGCGAGACGTGCGTTGCGGAATTGTGAATTACCCCCGTCAAGGTGCATTGGAAACGTGCCGAAGGCACGTCCGTACATTTGCGCGAAAAATTACCGTCGATTTTTGCGTTTTCGTGTGCCGATGTGCCAAATTCGCCGCGGACGCGAAAAATCGCGTCCCTACAACAGCGTCGACGCATCGGCCTATTTGACTCTTTCTCATTTACCTATTGCAATGCGCTCTCTCTCCGACATTCCGGGCGTGGTAGACTCCTACCTGCTCTATCTCAATCTCGACCGCGGCATGGCCGACAACACCCGCGAGGCCTACGGTCGCGACATTGCGCGGCTGTTGGCGTGGCTCGCCGAACAGGGCACGCCGCTGCGCGACGTCACGCTCGACACGCTGCGCCTCTTCGTGGGCGAACTCCACGACCTCGGCATCTCCGCGCGCACCCAGGCACGCACCATAGCGGGCATACGTTCGTTTTTCCGCTACCTGCTCATGGAGGGTTACCTCGAAGCCGACCCTTCGTCGCTGCTCGAATCGCCCCGCATCGGGTTGCACCTGCCCGAGGTGCTCACCGTCGACGAAGTAAACTCGCTCATCGACGCGGTAGACGTCTACAAAGCCGAAGGGCAGCGCGACCGCGCCATCATCGAGACGCTCTATTCGTGCGGATTACGCGTCAGCGAACTTACCGGTCTCAAGATTTCTCTTTACCGCCCCGACGAGGGCTACGTCATCGTGATAGGTAAGGGCAACAAGGAACGCCTCGTGCCGCTCTCGCCCTCGGCAATCTCGGAAATCGACGCATGGCTTGCCGAGCGGGCGCAGCTCGATGTCAAACCCGAAGGGCGCGACACGCTTTTCCTCAACCGTCGCGGCCGACCGCTCACGCGTGTGCGCGTGTTTCAGATTGTCAAAGACCTCGCCCTCGAAGCGGGAATCAGAAAGGAAATTTCGCCCCACACGCTGCGCCATTCGTTTGCCACCCACCTCCTCGAAGGAGGCGCCAACCTGCGCGCCATCCAGCAGATGCTCGGCCACGCCTCGATAGACACGACGCAAATCTACCTCCACCTCGACACCACCGCATTACAGGCCGACATATTGGCCTATCATCCCAGAAATTTGGCCAAAACTATCAAAAATCGGTAGTGTTAACACTTTTTAACAGATTGACATTTTGACTACCCTATCATAACAATCGGCTACATTTCAGGAGTTTAGCCGAAAAGACTGCAAAATATGTAAAAAACGAGTCAAAAAATATGTTAGATAACATATAAAAAAAATTGGTCACTCACGAAAACCTCCGTACCTTTGCATCACGAACCTAAAACAATCTTTTTTACCTTAGAAATTGTACCTATTGGAAACTCTTAAAAAGGAGCTGCGTGAAGTAGCTCCTTTTTACTTTTTGTAGGAATGCGTAGTAAGGAGGCAGGTAAACACGCGCCTCCGCGCAGAGGGAAGCGCAAGCGCCCGGGCGTATCAGATTTATAAGAATTATCAGAATTATCAGAATTATAAAAATTAGATAAAAGCGCGGCGCAGAGACGCGAGAGCAACAGGGGAAAGGAAAAAGCCTCCCGTGGTCGGGCGACCGCGGGAGGCTGAATTGTTTAAAGAGAGGCGGGGCTCGGGAGAGCCTTAGCCGGGGAGATTAGCGCACTGCGAGTTTGGCAATCTTATCGCCGGCTTTGACGACGTAGACGCCGGGGAGTACGGCTACTGAGGTGGTGTGTTCGCCGAGTCCCGAGAAGAGCACCTTGCCGTCGACGGCTACCACCTGAACGGCGAGGCCGTCGGCACCGTTGATTACGATTTCACCCTGTCCGGCAGTGATGTCTATGCCTCCGAAGAGAGCGTCGAGAGCCGAAGTGGTGAGGTTGCAATCATTCGAGGGGATGGCGGTGCCGCGGGTGAAGACAGCCACTACGTTGTAGGTGCAGGGCTTGCCGGCTTCAGCCTCGGTGTCGGTGTAGGAGGTCTCGGTGACCACGTCGGCATTGATTTTGACGGCATCGCGGTAGATGTCGTAGCCCACGAGGGTGACGTCGGCCTTGGCCGAGGCGGGGATGAAGGTGACGTCGTCGAGGAAGAGCATGTAGGAGTTGACAGCACACGAGCGGATGGCAAAGCGCTTGGCACCTTCGGGGAGTTCGAAGCTATACTCGGTCCAGTCGGAAGTCTTGACCTGAACGGCCTCGCCGAGCTGCACGAAGTCGGCCACTTCTACAGAGCCGGTAGAATACCAGATTTCAAACTTCTCGGCATAGTAGCTGTAGTAGGCGCGGGCCTTGAAGGTGAGGGTCTGAGCCGCGCCGTTGAGTTCGGGCGAGATGGCCCAGTCGTCGAGCTGACCGAGGTCTTTGCGGAAGAGACATGCGAGGTAGTGCTTGTCTTTAGCACCATTGGCACCGTAGAATGTGGTGTTGTTGCTATACTGCTCGTTTGATGCGTCGAAGACAAACCACGAGCAAGGACCTTCGTTGGTGGGGATGTTGGGGAGGGTGTAGCCGGTGAGACCGCCGATTACGGCACCATCGACGTCGACAAAGAGCCAGTCTTTGTATTCGGTCGAGAAGTCGGTGGCATCTTCAAACGTCTCGGTGATGGGGTCGGGAAGCACAGACGACGTGTCGGGCACGTTCCATGTGAGGTGGTTGCCCTCGTCGGTGGCTTCGCCCTTGAGGTCGGTTGCGCCGGGGAGGACACTTGCGATGGGCTCAACCACGATTTCGTCGGTGGTGTTGTTTGAAGTGTTCTCGTCGGCAGCGTAGACGATGGCTGCGCTGTAGATGACAGCTTCGGGGTCGATGGGATTGAACGAGCGGACAAATTCCACGAAGGCCGAGGTGGCGGGGCTTACGGCGGCGCAATCCTTGGTGTCGACGAGTTCGCCGTTGGCATAGAGCTCAACCTTGAAGGCGTCGGCAGCTTGGAAACCGTCGTTGACCACTTCGACAATTACCGAGTAGTCGTCGCCGGCAACGACCTTGCCGGGAGCCGAGATGGCGTGGGCGGTGAGGTCGTGGGCCATGAGCGAACCGACCTTGAGATTGTCGACGGGCGTGTAGACGTAGTTGACGGTAGAGGCGGTGAGGGCAATCTGGATGTCCTGGCCGGCATAGTCGTCAAGACGGACAGTGGCCTTGCGCCAACCGGGCTTGCCGAGGTCTTTGACCACGATGGTCTCTACCGGAGTTATGTCGGTAGAGTTGGGATGAGCCACGCCGACGGTGATTGTGTTTTCGTCGGGTTCGTCGATTTCGTTTGTGAGGACGTAGGTGTAGAACGAAACGCCGGGGTTCTCGGCATTCTTGAGCGAGACAACGCCCGAGATGATTGTGGCGGCGTCGCCTTCGTTCTTGCCTTCCATGGCGATGAAGCCGTTGTCGCCGTCATACGACTTGTATTCTTCAAACTTGCTTGTGCCGTTTGAGCCGTCGTCGGTGGCCTTAATCCAAGTGCCGCCGTCCGAGCGGGTGTAGAACACGTAGCCGTCATTGCCGCCGTCGACAAACGAGCAGTTGAGCTCGGGGTAGGCGGGACCGACGGCGATGAGGTGGGTGCCCTGCACGGCGTTGGCGCGGCCACCCTCGGTGACGGGCTGCACGCCGAACATCACGAATTCCTGGGTCGTGCCGGTATAGTCATACTTCCAGGTGGTCGAAGTGAGGCCTTCGGCGATAATCTGGAGCTCCTCGTTGAGGATGTTGTAGGTCACCTGGTCGGGCGAGATGGGGTTGTCATACATGTCGCGGGTGACAGCGGGCCACGAGAGGGTGACCTGAGAACCGTCGGCGTTGACATCGACGTCGATTTTCGAGACGGGAGCGGGGATAGCCACGCCGATGTAGGCCTGCTTGGTGACAGCCTCGCCGGCGCCATGCTCGTTGTAGGCGGTGACGGTGTAGGTGTAAGTGCCGTGGTCGTCGACATTGTCGGCCACCTTGACCTCAGAGCCGGGGGTGACGTTGAGTTTGGTGTCGATGACTTCGCCGTCGCGGGCCACTTCAATCTTGGTGATTTCCGAAAGCTCGGCGCCGCTCACGGTGGTCGAGGGAGCGTTGAACGTGATTTCGGCGAAGCGGGCGCCATAGGCCGCGGGGGCGATTTCGAGGTCGGTCACGGCGGAGGGTGCCAGGGCGGGACGGCCGGCTTCGATAGAGAGATTGTCTACCACGAGGGCATACATGTTGCGCACCGACATGGCGTGGATGCCGAGATAGTAGATGCCGGCTTCTTCGGTGATGATGTAGCCGGTGTAGGTGGTGAACTTGTCGTTGCGGATTTCTGTGACGGGGATGACGGTCTGCGTGAAGGCCTCGGCTTCGCAGGCGCGCCCGGAGCAAACCTCTAAGGTCTCGGGCGAAGTGGCCGAGTTGCCGCGGGCGTCGATTGAGACGAAGTAGGCGGTGTTGGCCTCGAGACGGAGCGGGGGAGTGACGAGCCAGTCATCTGAGGCGAGGATGGTGTTAAACGAGCACTTCGCGCCGCCGTTTTCCTCTTTCTCCCAAGTCTTGGCGTCGCCGTTGACATTGATGATGGTGAGGGTCGTCCAATCGGCCGTGGTGTCGAAGTTGTTGAAGTAGGGAGGCTCGATTGATCCGAGCACCACGCTTGCCTGACCGGGGGTTGACTCGACGCCGCCGTTTACGGCGATGACAGCGTAGGTCATCACGGTGAGTTCGTCAGGCTCGGGGACTACAGCATTCCACGAGGTGGCCGTGATGCCTTCGGCAAGCACTTCGCCGGTGGTGATGTTCTTGACGGTGTAGGTGACCGCCTCGGCATCAATGTAGCCGCCGTCGATTGACTCGGTGATGGCGTTCCACGAGAGCGAGAGCTGACCGTCGGCATAGGAAGCCTTGAGCACGGGCGACTTGGGCACGCCGTTGCCGACGTAGTCTTTGATGCGGACGTTGGGCGAGCGGCCGGCCTCGTTTGAGGTGTAGACCACGAATTCGTAGTCGCCGGGCGCGGGGAGGGTCACTTCGGCTGCCACGGTGCTGCCGTAGGTGGTGGTGCCGGTGGCTACGGTTTCGCCGTTGGCCATGACGGTATAGGTGAGTTCGCCCGAGGCTGCGCTGCCGTCGAAGAGTGTGGCGGGAACGTTGAAGCTGACTTTGCCCGAGAGGCTGCCCGACTCGAAGTCGAGCGCGAGGTCGGTGACGGCGGCGGGAGCGGCGGCTTCAGCAGCCGGGAGCATCACGTGGACGCCGCGGAACTGCATTCCGTCGGGGATTTCGTTGACGCGGGTGGCTGCGCCGGTGGTGAGGTCTACCGTGGTGAGCCATGCCGAGCCGTCGGCAGCCACGATGGGCCAGTAGAACACGCCTGTCTTGGGGTCGATGGCGCCGCCGGTGGTGAAGTTGGAGATTTCGCCGGTGTCGCCGATTACGTCGACAGCGCCTGTCTCCTTGTCGATTTTGGCAAGGTAGGAGGCCACGGTGGTGCTGTTTTCCTCATCATAGAGGAGAGCGTAGAGCTGACCCTGCGCGTCGCAGGTCAGAGCGGCCACGGCGTGGTTGAAGTCGGCGATGTGGGTGAATGTCGCGGAGGTCGCGGTGTAGTCGGCTGTGGCGAGCTGAAGGCCGTCGCCGGCGGCGTTGAAACCGATGACGTAGGTGCGGTCGGTGGTGGGGTCGTAGGTAGAGCCCTCGAGGACGTATTCCATCGACGAGGGGCTGTAGCTGTAGACCTGCTTCTCGGTCTCAAGGTCGTAGCCCTTGACCGAAATGAAGGTCATACCCATGAAACTTGAAAAGGTGGTCGTGATGTAGATGTTGTCGCGCAGCACGGAGCAATACTCCGCCGAAACTCCGCTGAGGATGGTGGAGTATTCCTGGGTGTCGTTGATGGGAATCTGCATCAGCTGTCCGTTGTGCTCGCTGCCCACACTGTAGAAACAGGTGCCGATGAGGGTGGGAAGCGTCCCGCCCGCGACGATGGGCTGCACCTTTTTGGGAGCGGTTGAAACGGGAGCCTTGGCTGCGCCGAAGCCGTGGAATTCGGGGAGTCCGGCGGTGCGGTTGGCGCCGTTGCGACGGTCGGAAAGGCGCATCGAGCCGTGAGATTTCAGGACGCCTTTCGGGAGGGCATGCTGTGTGCCTGAATTGACACCGGGGTTGCCGGCCGGGTCGGACGCCTGTCGGGCAATCACCTCCGACGAGGCTGATGCCGGGAGTGCAGGGAGAACAGTCAGGGCTGCCGAGAGGAGTCCTGCGAAAATTTTGTTCATTGCGTTTTGACGTGAGGTGGTTTCGAAAGTGAACATCGGTCGTAGCTCCGGCCGAAACCAATTTGCCGGAGCTGACCTGAACAGAAAAGTAATAATCGGAAAGAATTGAGGGAAGGGGCGCGTCAGTCGACGAGCACCTTCGCTGCGCCCTGCGGGGTCTTGACCACGTAGAGGCCGGGGGTCAGGGAGAGAGCCGAACCTGCGGTGATGCACGCCACGCTGCGGCCCGCGAGGTCGTAGACGCTGACCGTGTCAAGAGCCGTGAGGGTGCGGCTTTCGAGGGTGTAACAGGTCTCGGCGGCGGGCACGGTTGAGAGCGAGGTGGCCTCGTCGGTGAGCACTTCGGCAAAGGCCGAGGGGAGCGAGGTCAGGGTGCCGTCGGTGGCCACGATGTTGTAGAGGTAGGTGGTCGAGGGTTTGAGCGAGGCCACGGCAAAGGTGCGGGCGTCGCCGGTGCGGGCGGGATAGCCTTCGACGATGACGGGGGTGTAGGCGTCGCCGGTGAGGATGCGGATGTCGTCGAGACCGACGGTGCCTTTCATCGACTTGCGGGCATACTCGATGCGTGCCTGAACGGCTCCGTCAGGGATTTCGTCGCAGGTGCAGACCACGCCTCCCGTCTGTGTCTCTACGCCGAACGTGCGGAGCGGCTGCCATGTCATGCCCACCTTGACGAAGACGTTGAGCACGTCGGCGGGGTCGGACGACACCGCGCCGCGCTGCCAGAACGAGATGCTGCGGATGGGGGCGTCGAACACCGGGGTGTAGACCACGTCGCTGCTCGCGGAGAGGCGCATCGAGGGGACTGCCTCGCCGCAGTAGGCGGCCACGGTGTAGTCGGCGGTGACGTTGGAGCGCCAGCCTTCGGGGAGCGAGCCGACGCCGTCGGTGAAGTCGCAGAGCCATTCGGTGAGTTGGGCGTCGCCTTTCTCACGGACGTCGAGGATGTAGTCGGTGGCACCGGGGACTGCCTCCCAGTTGGCGGCAAACGACGTCGAGGTCACGTCGGTGGCGGCGAGGATGGCGGGGGTGCGGAAGTCGAGCGGCGCGGCGCCGGTGGTGACTGCCGTCGCGGCTGAGGCTGCCGAGAAGTCGAGGGGATTGCCGGCTGCGACTTCATAGATGTATTCGGTGTCGGGCGAGAGACCGCCGACGGCATACGAGGTCACATCGCCGACGTTGCGGCGGCTGAAGACGGGTGTGCCGGTAGAGGCGTCGCTGACTGTCAGGAGATAGCCCTCCACGTCGCCGACAGCTTCCCAGTTGGCTGTAAACGAGGTGGGGCCGACGTTGGTGGCGGCTTTGGCCACGGGGGCGGGGCGTGCTTCGGTGCGTCCGCCGCTCACTTTGAAGGTGATGATGCCGTCGGTGCTTTCGGAGATGCCTGTCAGGGGCAGGTCGACGGTCTCGCCGCTCCACCATGCGAAGGCGGGAGTGGTCGAGGCGGTGAACGAGGTGAAATTCTCAGTGCCGGGGAAGGCGTCGCTCTGGCGCGAGAGGTCGCTCTGCGTGCCGTCGGCCTCTACGATGTCGACATACTGATGTGTCGGGGTGTTGTTGGCGATGTTCGAGCTCCAGCGTTCGGCGTCGTAGTCGATGTGCCACACGAGCATACCGTGGCCGGGGATGTAGGTATCCCACGACGTTTTCTGGCGGTTTTCGAAGAGGTAGTATTCGCCGGGGAGGTCGCTCTTGACGATGCCGCAGACGTTTGAGCCGATTGACGGAAGCTCGACGTCCATGCCCGGTGTCAGTTCGGTAGGCACAATCCAGCCGAGGGCGTAGCGTTCGAAGGCCGAGAAGAGCGGCGGGGTCATGCCGTTGTTGTTGTAGGGACCCACGTCGAGGGCCGACCATGCGCCGGGGGTGAACGAGCCGTTGTAGGCCGTGGCATAGAGGTCGGGCAGACCCATGACGTGGCTGAATTCATGCACGAAGGTGCCCACGCCGTCGGGGCGGCCTGTCATCCATTCGTTTGAGCAGGCGTAGCGGCTGAGCTGCACGCCGTCAAACTTGTAGACCGTCTCGGTGAATTCGGTGAGTTCGGCTGCGTGGGGCCAGACTGTGTTTGCCACGCCGCTCGAAGCTTCGCCCAGACCGGCGTAGATGATGAAGATGTTGTCGATGAAGCCGTCGCCGTTGCGGTCGTATTGCGAGAAGTCCACCGTGGGGTCGAGCAGCTGGCAGGCGTCGATGGCCATTTCGTGGGCGTGGATGTCGGAGCCTTGGAGGGTGTTTCCGCCGTAGTATGACATGGTCTTCGGCAGAGTGATGGGGCCGTAGATGTCAAACTGCGGGCGGAACAGGTCGCTCGACGATTCGCGGAAGAAGTCGACGGCCGACCCCGTGGCGCCGAGGTCGGAAAATCCCGGTTCGTTGAGCATGCGCGAGAAGTAGTCGAGGGGGTCGGTGAGGCGGAATTTCTCGTCGGAGTATTCCACGAGCACCACCAGACCCTTCTGCTCGCCATAGGCGGGGAAGTTGTTGCCGGGGAAGAGACCGGGGCCGGCGGGATAGGTTTCGTCTACGCCGGGAGTCTTTGCGGCGGCGCGGGTCGGAAGGGCCGAGGCGGCGGCATTCTCGATGCGGCGGGCGCGCGAGGCCGCGAGGTCGCGGGCTTTCATGCGCGAGGTCTGGGCGGCGAGGTCTATCGTGCCGAGGAAGGCGGTAGCTTCGGCCGGACGTGACGCGGCCGGCGACACCTCGAAGCGTGAGGCGGTCACCGTGCCGTTGTCTGAGATTGTCGCGTAATAATAGGTGTTGTCGACGGGCGAAATCAGGTAGCCGTCTTCAGAGAGAGCATAGTGTGAACGTTCGTCGCCGATGAGGCGGATTTCTACTACCGTTCCGTCGGCTTGCGTGAATGGTATCAATCCCGGCTTGGCGGGTATGGCCGAGGCGGCAAGCCACGCTAATGACATCAGCGCGAAAGCGCAGCCCTTACGATAGGGGGGGGTAAAACAGGACATTTTTTAGGCTTTTTGGATGATTTTTGGCAAAATTACAAAATCTCGCTTAATCTCGCAAACATTTTGCGAGATTTTTTAGAATTTTTTTGGCAAAAATCCACCAATGTGCCTTACAGACTATCAGGAGGCTACTTGGTCGAAGTGGAGGGAGTAGTCGGGGTAGTCGGAGAAGTGGTCTGTTTGGCGGATTTGGCTTCGGCGATTTCGACGAGGTAGACCGAGACGAGCATGAGGGCGATGGCCAGAATCTGCCACCATGA
The DNA here is from genome assembly GCA_029056055.1 of Duncaniella sp. Classification (GTDB taxonomy): domain Bacteria; phylum Bacteroidota; class Bacteroidia; order Bacteroidales; family Muribaculaceae; genus Duncaniella. Next base: position 15,664 of record JAIDCC010000006.1, on the reverse strand, counting down.
GAAGATGTCCTGACCGAGGATGTAGCTGGCGATGGCGGCGACGATGAGGATGAGGTCGCCGTAGAGGGCTACGACGGTGGCGGGGAGTTGCTTGAGGGCGAAGTCCTGGAGGAGGTAGCTGACGGAGGTGGGGAAAATCAGTACGAAGAGCAGGACGAGCATGGGGGTGGAGAAGAGGCTCTGGGTGAGCACGCGGGCGTCCCAACCGGTGAAGCAGACTACGATGATGGCGGGGATGAGTCCGCCGAGGAAGGTCCATTTCGAGACGGTGGCGCTGCTCAGGCGTCGGAGGTAGCGTTTTTCAATGACGAGGTAGGAGGCGAAGAGCACCGACGAGCCGAGGCAGAAGAGGTTGCCTTTGAGGGGGTCGGAGGCTACGGCGCCGCTGTGCTGGGTGAGCACGCAGAGCAGTGCGCCGGCAAAGCCGATGATGATGCCGGAAACCTTGCCGGCCGAGAGTTTTTCGGTGCCGATGCAGAGGCAGATGATGTAGACCCAGACGGGTTGGAGGCTGATGAAAATCGACGATGAGATTGGTGTGGTGTAGGTGAGGCCTTCGAGGAGGGTCCACATGTAGCCGAAGACGAAAATCATGCCTACGCAGAGGAGTGTGAGGCGGTCGCGGAGCGAGGGCTGTTCGCCTTCGCGGCGGGTGAAGAGCCCCCACACCCAGAAGAATAGTGAGCCGAAGGCGAGGCGCAGGGCTACGCCGGTGTAGGCACCCATCCAGCGAGGCAGCAGGTAACGGAGGGCGTTTTCGTTGAGACCCGAAAACACCTTGGCGCAAAACATTTCAAGATTGCCTTTCAAAGTTCCGTTTTTCATTTTGTCGTTTAATCAGTATAAATGTATAAGTAAGTTCTAAAAATAAAACGATATATGTAAGAAAAAATTCTTGAACAGTAAAACTCGTTCTTTTTGGATGCTTTGAGCCTTTCGTTCAGGCGCATAGCTCGCTATGCTTCTTCACTCAAATCTCAAATCATCTCAAAAATAACTTCCTTTTATCTGTTCATTTATTTTTCTCACTTACTTAACGTGAGTACGCGCCGACCGCGAGGTGGCGCGCTATGCATTTTAAACGCCCCGAGCGAGGATAGAGTTCGACCGCGGCCGATTTAACATATTTTAACCCGTAAAATTCAAAAAAAATCATTAACTTCGCGCTCAAGTAGCCATAGACCGCGTCATGGCGCGTGCCCCTCTTCGACCGCGGGGCGCGACATTGAAGCGTCTGCGGCACGCTGGAAGAATAAGTTTTTTGCAACCACAGCACTCCATATCCAACTATATGAGCATCCGACTTTTAGTAATCGACGACGAAGAATCAATCTGCGAAATCCTCAAATACAACCTTCGCAAGGAGGGGTATGAGGTAGACACGGCTTACAGTGCCGAGGAGGCGCTCGAAAAAGATTTGACTCCCTACGACCTTTTCATAGTCGACATCATGATGGAACGTCTTTCGGGCTTCGACTTTGCCAAGGCTCTCCGCAACTCGGCCCAGACGGAGGATGTGCCTATCATTTTCTGCTCGGCACTCAACGGCGAGGACGACACTGTGATGGGGCTCAACATCGGTGCAGACGACTACATCACGAAGCCTTTCAAGGTGAGCGAGATGATAGCCCGCGTGAATGCGGTGCTTCGTCGCGTGCAGCTTGCGCGCCGCCGTCAGGCAATGACCGCAGGGGCTTCGGCCTCGAAGCAGGCGGCCGCTCAACCCCAGCAGGTGGCTGCGGCTCCGAGCGCGCCCGACCTCGAACCGGAAATCGTGTTTGAGACCCTGCGCCTCGACCCCAACGACAAGACCATCTACATTGACGACGAGAAGGTGTCGCTCACCAAGACCGAGTATGACCTGCTCTACTTCTTCCTGACCCACCGCAACCGCGTCTATTCGCGTCAGGAGATAATCCGCAACGTGTGGGCCGACGACGTGGTGATAACTAACCGCACCATCGACACCAACATCACCCGTCTGCGCAAGAAAATCGGAGCCTACGGCAACAACATCGAGACGCGCCCCGGCTTCGGCTACGGGTTTAAATAAGAGCAGCGAGGCTGCGCAACACCCTTCGGCGGGCCGGTATGCCGGTCCGCCACACATTTTTTTAAAAGCAAGTAGCACGGGGGCACGCTCCCGACGAAAACTGCAAGGTAAGTAAGTGAGAAAAATCTCCGGCGGACGCATGAAACTGAAACGGGTTTCATCGCGCAGGAATTTTTCTTTACACATATCGTTTTACTTTTAGGGCTTACTTATGTCAAGACTTTTCAGACGCCACAGACTCTCCTACCACTGGCAGCTCTTTCTGCCCATAGCGGTGTCGCTCTGTGTGGTGTTCAGTTTTCTGATATGGTATCAGTACAAGCGCGAGGCCGACTATCGCTCGGAAATCCTGACGGAGCAGCTTGGTCTCATCAACAAGCACGTGCTGCGTGCTTATCACGACGACATCTCACTGCGACCGTTCAACCAATTCATCTCGTCATACTTCCGCGACTCGGAGTTTGAGGGGGTGCGCATCTCCGTCTACAACAACGAGACGGGCATGCTGCGCTATTCGCACGGTCTGGCGGTGCCCCTCGACGTCGAGCAGGAGAATGAGACCCTGCGCACTCTGCATACGGCCGACGGCGAACTGCCGGTGGTGCAGATTGAAGACGACGAGAAACCGTTTCTCGTGGCCGAGGCGGTGAGCGACGACGGCCACATCAAGGTGATTTCGGCAATGCCTTACAACGATGCCGTGGACGACGCGGTGGAAATCGACTCGACCGTGTGGCTCATCATCGGCCTCTGCATCCTCTCGACGCTTGCCATCACCTATTGGGTGACCCACCGCCTGACGCGGTCGGTGACGCTGCTCAAGGAGTTTGCAGGGCAGGCGGCCACGGGGGCGAGCTTCGAAGACCTCGACAAGTTTCCGCAAAACGAGCTTGGCGACATCTCGCGAGAAATCGTGGCCCTCTACCGCGAACGCGAGAAGGCGGTGCAGCTCATCAAGAAGGAGCGTCAGGTCACCATCCACGCCATCGAGGAGAAGAGCCGCGTGATGCGTCAGATGACCAACAACATCAACCACGAAATCAAGACCCCTGTAGGCATCATCCGCGGCTATCTGGAGTCGATACTCTCCGACGAGACCATGGACGAGACGACGCGGCGCCGCTTTCTGGAGCGAATGCTCTCAAACGTCGAGCGTCTGTCGAATCTGCTCAACGATGTGTCGACCATGACGCGCCTCGAGAACGGCAGCGACAAGATTGCCGTGAGCCGCGTAGACATGCACGACCTCGTCTATCAGATAGACTACGACCTGCCCGCCACCAACATCGCCGGCGACCTCAAATTCTCGTTTGACATCCCGGTGGAGTGTTACGTTTCGGGCAATCAGGGTCTGCTCCACGGCATGATTTGCGGTCTCATCAAGAACGCGGCCATGTATTCGCAGGGCACTCAGATAGGGCTCAACCTCATCTCGGAAAACGACCGCTTCTATGTGTTTGCCTTCTGGGACGACGGCGTGGGCGTGGGCGAGCAACACATCAGCCACCTCTTCGAGCGTTTCTATCGCGTCGACACGGGACGCTCGCGCAAGATGGGCGGCACGGGTCTCGGACTGCCTATCGTCAAGAGCACCATCACGTCGCTCGGCGGCACCATCTCGGTGCACAACCGTTCGACGGGCGGTCTCGAGTTCATCTTCTCGCTGCCCAAGTGGCACGACCGTCTGGCATAAGGCAAGACACGACATTCGAGCGGGAGTCGGCTCGGCGCCCCGCGGGCGTCGCCGGCTCCCGCTTTCACCATCATCCCCCCTCTCCCTCCCCCTAAAACCCACCGACTATGAAAGCTATGAAAGTGCTTTTCGTATGCCTCGGCAACATCTGCCGCAGCCCGGCCGCCGAGGAAATCCTCCGCTCGATGACGGCGGGGCTTTCGCCCGAATGGAGCGTCGACTCGGCCGGAACGGGCCGTTATCACATCGGCGAGTTGCCCGACCGCCGCATGAGGGTGCACGCGCTGCAACGCGGCTACACACTCACTCATCATTGCCGTCTGGTGACGACAGAAGATTTCGAAGACTTCGACCTCATCGTGGGGATGGACGCTTCGATACTGACGTGGCTGCGCCATGCCGCCCCTTCGGTGGAGGCCGCGCGCAAAATCCGCCCGATGGCGTCGTTTTTCTCGCCCGGGGCACGCTACGACCATGTGCCCGACCCTTACTACGAGGGTTCGGAAGGGTTTGAGCTGGTGCTCGACCTGCTCGAAGACGGCTGCCGAAACATAATCAAAGAGGCGGGGGAGGAGTAAATCAGACCGCCCGCCTGCAAACTCAACACACAGCATCCATGAACAAACGAGACATCATCATACCTGTAGACGAACTGACCGAGGAGGAACTCACCGCCGCCGAGCGCGAGCTGGTAGAGGCCGCCCGCAAAGCCACGCAGACCTCCTACGCCCCTTACAGCCGCTTTCACGTCGGGGCAGCCATCCGCCTGTCGGACGGAGCGGTGGTGAGCGGCTCCAATCAGGAAAACGTGGCATTCCCGTCGGGCATCTGCGCCGAGCGCACGGCGTGCTACTATGCCGGAGCGTCGCACCCCGACGCCACATTCGAGATGATAGCCATCGCGGCGCGCGACTCGAAGGGAGAGCCTACGGCCGAGCCAATCGCCCCCTGCGGAGCCTGCCGTCAGGCGTTGCTCGAATACGAGCTGCGCGCCGACCACGACGTGCCGCTGCTGCTCGCGGGGCGCGACACCATCCTGCGTCTGCCGTCGGTGAGGTCGACGCTGCCCGTGACATTCACCGAATTCTAAGTTCTAATTACACATACAAAAAAACTAACGTCATGAGGAAAAAAGCAGACGTCATCAAAATGAAAAGGGTAGCCATCATCGGAGCGGGCGCCATGGGGGGCGGAATAGCCCGCGGGATGCTCGCCACGGCGTCCGTCCCGTCAGCGATTGTCATTTCAAATCCCTCACAGGAGAAGCTTAGCTACTTTTTAGACGCAGGGTGCTGTATCTATAGTTCAAACATCAAGGCCGTGTCGACCGATGGCGTCGATTTGGTCTTCGTCTGCGTCAAACCGTGGAAGGTGGAGGAAGTGCTCACCGAAATCGCCCCTTCGTTGAAAAAGGGAGTCACCGTGGGCGTGGTGGCCGCCGGGGTGTCGGGCGAGCGCATCGCGGCGTGTCTGCCCGAGGAGGTCAACTCCTACATCGTCATGCCCAACACGGGGCTAAACATCGGCCAGTCGATGACAATCCTCGTGGACGTGCGCCCCTCGGAGGAGTCGCGCAGGCGCATTTCGAACGTATTGTGGAAATTGGGCCAGGTGATGACACTCGACGAGAGCCGTCTCCCGGCGGCCACGGCAATAGCCTCGTGCGGCATCGCCTACCTGATGCGCTACGCGCGCGCCGCCGAGCAGGCGGGGGTGCAGATGGGACTGCGGCCGGCGGAGGCACGGCGGTTGGCGGCAGCGGCCTTACGTGCTGCGGGAGGGCTGCTGGACTTTCCCGACGCTCACCCCGAGACTGAAATCGACAAGGTGACGACGCCCGGCGGGCTCACCATCCGCGGGCTCAACACCCTCGACGAGCAGGGATTCTCGAACGCCGTAATCAAAGCACTCTTAGCCTCACGTTAACACAATGCGCATAGTAGTCAAAATCGGGTCGAACGTCCTGACGCGGCCCGACGGCAAACCAAACGTAACAAACCTCTCGGCCATAGTAGACCAGATAGCCGCGCTGCGCGAGATGGGCCACGAGACGGTCATCATCTCAAGCGGCGCCGTGGCCTGCGGGCGCGGGGCCGTCACGCCGCGGCGCGACCTCGACCCCATCGAGCGCCGGCAGCTCTTCTCGGCGGTGGGGCAGGTGAAACTCATCAATCTCTACATGTCGCTCTTCGCCGAGTATGGCATCGTGGTGGGGCAGGTGCTGACGCAGAAAGACAACTTCTCATCGCGCACGGCCTACCTCAACCAGCGCTCGTGTATGCTCACGATGCTCGAGAACGGAGTGATTCCGGTGGTCAACGAAAACGACACCGCGTCGCTCACCGAACTGATGTTTACCGACAACGACGAACTCTCGGGGCTCGTGGCGGCCATGACCGACGCCGACACGCTGGTGATACTCTCGAACGTCGACGGCATCTACACGGGCGCGCCCTCCGACCCCGCGTCGAAGCTCATAGCCGAAGTTGAGCCGGGCGCCGACCTGTCGGGCTGCGTGGTCAGCTCGAAGAGCGGCTTCGGGCGCGGCGGCATGGGCACGAAGTGTGGCATCGCGTCGAAAGTGGCTCTCGAAGGCATCCGCGTCATCATAGCGCGCGGCGACCGTCCCGACATTCTGACGAGCCTCATCACCGACCCCGCCTCGGTGCCCCACACCACATTCCTCCCCTCGCCGCAGGGCGCGAGCACCATCAAGCGCTGGATAGCCCACAGCGGTTCGTGGGCCAAAGGGCGCGTCGGAGTCGACGCCCGCGCCGCCGAGGCACTGCGCTCCGACCGCGCCGTGTCGCTGCTGCCGATAGGCATCACGGGCGCCGAGGGGGCGTGGGAGGAGGGAGACCTCATCAAGATTTTCGACCCCGAGGGTCAAATCATAGGCATCGGGCGCGCCTCGATGTCGTCGGAAGCCCTCGCGCCACTCATCGGCCAACGCGGCGCACGCCCGCTGGTGCACTACGACTACCTTTTCATCGACTGAAACCATCACCATCTATCAGCTTACACCTATGTACGAAACATCACGTCAGGCCTCGCGCCAACTCCTCAACCTCACCGACGCCGAGCGTTCGGCCGTGCTCGTCAGCCTCGCGGGGCTGCTCGACTCGGAAGCCGACCGACTCATCGAAGCCAATCAAGCCGACCTGGCCCGCATGGACCCCGCAAATCCGCTCTACGACCGTCTGCGGCTCACGCCCGAGCGCATCTCCGAGATAGCCGACGCGCTGCGCCACGTGGCGTCGCTGCCGTGTCCCGTCGACGAGACCGTAGAGGAGCGCACGCTGCCCAACGGGCTGGAGCTTAGGAAGGTAAGGGTGCCGTTCGGAGTGATAGGCGTGGTCTACGAGGCGCGTCCCAACGTGACGTTTGACGTCTTCGCCCTCTGCCTGAAGAGCGGCAACGCCTGCATCCTCAAGGGGGGCAGCGACGCCGAGCATTCAAACCGCGCGGCCATCGCGCTCATCGGACGCGCGCTGGCCGCCCACGGACTGCCCGCCGACACTGCGGTGCTCCTCCCCTCGACCCACGAGGCCACGGCGGAAATGCTCGCGGCCGTGGGCGACATCGACGTGGTCATTCCGCGCGGCGGGCGGCGGCTCATCGACTTCGTGCGCTCGACGGCCAAAGTGCCCGTCATCGAGACCGGCGCGGGAGTGGTCAGCACCTACTTCGACACCGACGGGCTGCTCGAAATCGGCATCCCGGTGGTGTGCAACGCCAAGACGCGGCGTGTGAGTGTGTGCAACGCGCTCGACACGCTTCTCATAGCCCGCCCGCGCCTGGCCGACCTGCCCGCTCTCTGCGCTCCGTTGGCCGACAAGGGGGTGAGAATCCATGCCGACGCCGAGGCTTACGCCGCGCTCGCGCCCCACTACCCCACCGACCTACTGACCCACGCCGACCCCGCCACCGACTGGGACACAGAATGGATGAGCCTCGACCTCGGAATATCCACCGTGGCCGACGCTGACGAAGCTCTCGCCCACATCGCCGCCCACGGCTCGGGACACTCGGAAAGCATCGTGACCGAAAACAGCGAGACCGCCGCGCGGTTTGTGCGTCTGGCCGACGCCTCGTGTGTCTACGTCAACGCCCCGACATCGTTTACCGACGGCGCGCAGTTCGGCCTCGGCGCCGAGATTGGCATTTCGACACAGAAGCTCGGGCCCCGCGGGCCTATGGGGCTGCGCGAAATCACCACCACCAAATACATCGTGACAGGCCGCGGCCAGACCCGCCCGTGACGGCGAGGGGGAGGCGTTTTATAATAATATTACACGGTTTGGGGATTATCGCTTGAATATTTCAGCGAAAGCGCGTATCTTTGCAAAACAAACTTCTTAAAACCATTCTAAATCATGATGCTTTCAGCTATTTTCAGAAAGGCAGCCTTGGGGCTGCTCCTCGTGGCCGGGACTCTTGGCGCTGCGGCGCAGACCGATGCAAAACCTGTGACTTTCATCCCCGAAGCGGGCGTAGTAATCAGTCGCCCCAAAACCGATGCCACGCAAGGCCGTGCCGGGTTTACGGTGGGCTGTCAGATGCAATGGCTCTGGCAGAAGAACAGCCGCGGAAGCGGTTGGCTCCTCGTCTCGGGGTTAAGTCTCACCTCGAAACCATTCAAACAACATTCGGAAACTGCCTCGCCGGGCTATCTGCAACTGCCCGTGCGCATAGGCGGCAGATGTGTCTTCAGAAACGGATGGTGGGCCGACTGCACCGTGGGTGGCTACGTGGCAGAACGTCTGTGGGGCTCTTTGGATAATGGCTGGACAGGAACGCCCGACGGCCTCAAGCTCAGAAACTTTGATGCGGGCGTCACGTGTGAAATCGGTATCGCCTACAAGCGTGTGCGTCTCGCCGGCTACTGCGAGCGCGGCTTCGTCTCGATGGCTTTGGTGCAACCGATGTCATACCACAACTTCGGCGGCGGCATCAAACTCGGCTTCTGCTTCTGATGACTAATTTCGAATAATGCGCCATATCTACGTCGCCATACTGCTCATCGCGTTAATCGGGTCGGAGGCGGGTTGTCACCGACAGCCCTCCACTGACCCTCGCATCGCGCAGGTAGAAGAAATACTCAACCGCATCGACCCGCCCGCCGACAGCGCACTGAACATGCTCGATTGCATTGCCGAGCCACTCTCGTCGCGCGACCGTGCCCTGAAGGCCATGCTCACCGTCAAGGCCAACGACAAGGCCTACCTCCCGCTGACATCCGACTCGCTCATCCTCACGGCTCTCGACTACTTCGAGCGTCATCCCTCCGACTCGCTCCCTCTGGCCGAGTCGCTCTACTACGGAGGCCGCGTGGCCGTCTCGATGGGCGACTACCCCGCCGCCCTCGCCTACTTCCGCCGCGCCCTCGCCCATCTCCCAGCCTCCCACTCGACCCTCCGCCTAAGAGGCTTAATCTTATATCATACCGCTTTTACATTCAACAAACTGCGTCTCAATAAAGAGGCCATACCATATCTTAAGCAATCCTTAGAAATAGACCGCGCCCTCAACAACCCCTCCGATGAAATATCCGACCTGTTAAAGCTCGGTTTCACATATGCAAACGACAAAAGCTTCAACGAGGCTGAATACTTTTATCGTTTAGCCTTGGAACTGGGCATGAAACTTACTCCGGAATATCGTGCAGCCGCACGTGAAGGTATAGCTTATGTAAAACTACTGAACCATCAGCCGGATTCCGCTCTTATCTACATCAGGCCTGCTATTGACTCCGTCTCGCCAAAAAGTCGCGTTAATGCTTTGACAACCGCCTGTCAGATTTACTATCAAGCATCAATTCCGGACACCGCCTTTATCTACGCAAAGGAGTTGCTGTCGTCCTCATCCTCAACCAACCGTCATATCGCCTACTCAATTCTTCTGTCAGACCTATTACTCCCATATTCTTCTACGGACAGTATTTTAGAGTATGTCAGAGCTCACACCCGAATCAATCAAGAATTGCTCGAAAAAAATAAAATCGAAATAGTAAGCCATCAGGATAATTACTACCGTTACAGTTCAAATTCACTCCTGAGAGAAAAAGAGAATCAGACGGTCCTGCATAATCATACAAAACGGGTAGGTTTAATCTGCGCAATCGTTTTCGCTTCTCTTCTCTCCGCAATTTGTATGATATTTCTCAGAAAGTATCAAGGGTTGAAAAAGGAGACGCAAAGGCAACTCTCCATTCTCGAAACCTCTGCACAATCTTTCGAACACATTTACGAAAAACTCAATCAAGAAATATCAATCCTTAAAGATTCATCAAATCAAGATACCTCCAACAGTTACGACAGGTTGGAGGGATTTACTGATGAAATCGCAAAAATGAAAGAGGGCATTGAAATAATCATAGCTAATACACGTGGTTTAACAATTTCAAATGCGAACGAATCTTCCGAGACAATTCTTAACAATATTCTCGACAGATACAACAATGGTGGGAAACCTGCCGTAGTTAATGCTCTTCGAAATTCAGCCGTAGCTCAACAACTCCAACATTTCCTTGAGAACAATAAACCCCTACCTGACGAAAGTCCAATATGGGATGAAATTGAAAAGACTATCGCAAAAGTCTATCCAAACTTCAAAGTAAACCTCTCTACCCTTTCAGGCAGACAAGTGACAAGAGGAGAATGGGAATTTGCCAACCTCGTAAAAATGGGGCTAAATTCACGTGAAATTGGACAGCTTCTTAGCAAGTCAAGAGGAGCTGTTGGGTCGCGTGCAGCGACTCTGCATAAGAAAATTGTTTCACAGCACAATATTGACATTTCGATTGTCGACATCATCTTACTACTATAAAACATTAATTATCAACAATATTACTAACACACTAAAACGTGTCTGAAAATTCAAACAATTTTCAGACACGATTTTCTTGGGCGTCTGCCAAACGAATACTAATTTTGCCCTTATAGTTGACCAATCTTATAACCAAGACAAAAAAGAAACACTTCATTGCATTTCTATTACTCCTAATCGCCTCCTCTCTGCAACAAACAAGTGTGTGCAATGCAGGAAACGTAATAATGCCAGCATTAACCATTCCTGTTATCAAACAGCCGGTAACTGATGAGCCGATAATAAAAGAGGATGACGATGAATTTGGCAAACGCAAGCCAAGCCGACCAATCACGTGTAGTATCTCTTCGGATGGTGTGGTGATAGCGGGCGTTGAGGATGAAATTCTCTCGTTTGAAATCGCGTATTCCGAAGATGGAGGTTGCCTTCTCTGCACTGACGATGAGCAGGAGTTCATCGAAGTGCTCGCCACCCTCCCCGCCGACACTTACCAAATCGTATTCCTGACGGAAGACTACAGGTATGTAGGCTATCTTGAACTTTAATATCTACACCAATAACAATAATCAATCATTTTCCACATGAGAAATCTTCGAGATTTTCTGATGCTTGCCATGGTGAGCATCCTCGTTTCCTGCTCTCAGCAGCAGGAAGAACCGGCTGTGGCAGCAGATGCCCAAACAGCCCAATCGTCAGTGATTAGCAAGAATGAAGCAATCAGTGCTGCCTCGCGAGCAATGATTGACTTTGGTTTTGCAACGGATTCTCGTTCAACCAATGATGTGAAGAGCACCGAGGTTATCAAAGGTGCCAACTCGGACACGCTGATGTATATCGTCAACTTCTCTGAGGGCGGTTTTACTATTGTAAACGCACAGAAAGATGCATCCGTAGAAGTAATCGGAATTGCCGACGAAGGGGAATTGAGTCAGGCGAATATGCCGCCGGCTGCCGCGGAATACCTGGCAGATACCGGAGGTCGTCTTCCGATTACTCCGATAGATACTGTCGTTACGGGTATTATTACAGAATTAGAACCTGTTACTTATCCTGTGGTAGAGACATATTCTTGCGAGACACCCAAATGGGGGCAAGGCTATCCCTACAATATCTATTGTCCTCAAAAGAAAGACGGAAACAGCGTATATCAGAATTGCCTCACCGGTTGCGGAGCCGTGGCACTCTGTGAAATCTATGCCTATCATAAAGATCCTGCTACACAGAACGGCTATACGATGTATTGGGATGAGATGCTTGCATCGTCGTCAATATGGGGAGTATCAGCACGAGCAAGGGAAGCAATCGCCCACCTGATGTATGGGGTTGGAGTTGAAGCAAGCACGTCTTACGGCTTAACAGCCTCCAGTACAACAACCGACGGCCTCATCCATTCGCTACATGTCAAAGGATATGCCAATGTCAAACAAACTAAATCAACAAACGAAGTATTTCTTTCGCTTGAGGAACATGGTCCGGTTCTTGTTATAGGTAAGAATGCCGATACAGGGAGCGGTCATGCATGGGTTGCTGACGGATATAAGACTATTACTGAGAAGGTATACTTGGACGAATGGAGTAAACCTCTTCCTCAGCCGTATTTAGAGACCAGAAATTATCTTCATTTCAATTGGGGTTGGTCAGGTTCAGGCAATGGCTACTTTCTCACCACTCAAAATTTTGACACAGGTGTTGGAAATGTCTATCGAAAAGACGCTAACTACGTAGTAAATATTTACAAATGATAGTAATGTAGTTTTTAGTTAAAATATATTAATTAACATTATTGCCGTATTGCCGATTAATATAATTTAGCTAAATTTGCCAACAGATTACAAATTAACTCTCGGAAATGAGAACAATCTCCTTAAGCCTATGAAAAGAAATCTTTCAATCACATTATGTGCAGGAATAGCAATGATGATGGGAGCCTGCTCGTCGGACGAACCGACCGGGAAGAGCGAACCGTTCGCACCGATGACAGTAAGTAGCGATGAGGCACGCACGCTCTCAGCAACGAGCAATGCCTCGATGCGCCTCATCAAGAGCGTGGATGCGAAACTGAGCGAGGCAAGTCCGAACTACGTTTTCTCGCCGCTGAGCGTGTTGCGCGACGTGGCGGTGCTGACCAATGCCGCCGGCGGCCAGACCCGCGCAGAGCTCACGAAAGCTCTCGGGATGGAGAACGGCGAGGAACTTGCCGCGCTCAACTCGCTGCAAAACCGTCTGAAGCAGCACATCACCGGGGCAGACTCGCGCACGACGGTGAAAATCAACGAATCAGTGTGGACCAAAAGCGCCGTTTCGGCTGATTTCAAGAACCTTGCCGAGCCGTTTGACATCTATTACGGCACACTTGGCGCTAACGCGACAGACAATCAAAACCGCATCGACGCGTGGGTGAAAGACGCCACGGCGGGGCTGATTGCGGGGCTGCCCGACGCGCAGTCGGCCTCGGCAGACTTCTCGCTGCTCAATGCCCTCTACTTTCAGGCCCCCTGGAAAGAGGAAGCCGAGGAAAAGACGGGAGTGTTTAAGAACGCCGACCGCACGCCCAAGAACGTGAAGATGTTTGAGATGGACCACTGCCGCGAAGTGGCAACGCCCAACGCCACGGTAGTGTCGGCACGTTATGGCAACGGCGCATTTCAAATGACGGTGGTGCTCCCCGACGAGGGACTCACTCCGAGCGAGATTGTGGCCGGACTTACAGACGGGGAGTGGGCGGCATGGCAGAACATGCTGTCAGGCAGCCTTTCGGACTACGACCGCGAGAAGTATGAGGCCGGCGAAGCCAAGGTGAGAATGCCTGAATGGGATGTCCGCTCGGTGATAGAGCTTGAGGATGTGCTTGCAGGCACAGGCTTTGAGGCAATGTTTGCAAAGGAAGCTGATTTCTCGGCTCTCACGGGCAAGAATCTCAAAGTGGATTTCGCACGCCAGACCGTGCGCATCATCACCGACCGCGAGGGCACGAAGGCTGCTTCGGTCACCGAAATAGGAGGCTTCACAGCCAATTTCACAGATTTGGTAATAGTGGACCGTCCGTTCTTCTATACCATCTCGGAGACCTCGACGGGGCAGATACTCTTTGCCGGCGTGGTGAGCAATCTTTGATTACAGGACAACACATTTTACATATTTCATGAAAAGCCGGTTGTGCATCCGTGAGGACGCGCAGCCGGTTTTTTTGAGTGTTGGGGGAGAGGCGATGCGCGGGGGCTGAGGTATCAAAGGCGGCGAGGGGCGTCGCTAAAGCTCCGCGCCACTCCAAAAAGGCTGACGCGGTGGGGTGGGCGCAAGCGGCGAGGCAACCACCCAAAGACAAACCCCATGGACGCGGAGGGAGAGACGAAGGCGGGGGGAGCCTTCTCTGCACTGAAGATGTGGGGGAGTTCGTCGGGCAGCGGTACCCTCGAATGAGAGTTTGTAATTTCAAGTAATGCAATCCGAAAAAAAATCGCAATCAAAAAAAATATAACTAATTATTTGGAATATTACGTAAATATTCGTTACTTTGCAAAAAATCATTTTACGTTCGCTCCTACGACCATAATTTGATGAATAAGTAAGTTCTAAAAATAAAACGATATCTGTAAAGATCATTTCGTGAACAAATAAAAGGAAGTTATTTTTATCACTTACTTATTAATTCCGGAAAATCAAAATGATGTTCGAGTTATTCAGATGAAAGTGATTTGAAGTACATTTTTCCACATTAAGCAATAACATTCTAATTTTGTTTACCATGAATAAGATAATCCATTGCCTGACGGGTGCGCTGATGGTGTGGGGATTGTCGGGATGTTCCGACGAACCGGGCACACACAACGACACATCGAAACAGGAGGTTGAAGTGCCGGAACTGAGCGCCGCGGAAAGCCGCATCATCGAGAGTCAGACGAACTTCGCCTTCCGCCTGTTTGAGAAATTTTACGCCAAACAAGAGAATATGGCATTGTCGCCGCTGAGCATTTCGCTCAATCTCTCCATGATAGCCAACGCTACCGAGGGAGAAGCACGCGAGGAGATAGTGGCCACCCTGGGCAACGGGGCGACCTCGGTGGAAGAGCTCAATGCGCTCAATCGTCTAATAATGAAATCGTTTCCCTATGCCGACCGAAAGACGGATATGGAGATTTCCAACTCGCTGTGGGTGCCGAAGAGTGTAGCGGTCAACGATGCTTACAACGCATTGCTCACCGAGAACTACGAAAGTGAGACCAAGGAGCTTGCCTCCAATGCGATAGAGGCCATGAACACTATCAATAGTTTTGTGTCGGAGAAGACCCACGGCATCATTCCGGAGTTTCTATCGAATCCCGTGTATTCGACGCTGGTGCTCAACACATGCTATTTCAAGGCGCCCTGGGCCACGACTAATGTGAAGGAAGACAGGTTGAAATTCAGCATGGTCGATGGGAAAGAGGCCAAGGTGCCGGCGTTTGTATTGAGCGGCATCGGATGTAAAGACGACGAGTTGACGATAGGCCGGAGCAACTACGGCAATGGAGCGTATCAGATGACGGTGGTTGTCGGTCCCGACAAGCATACTCTCCCCTCGATTTCAGAAATCGCCGCGAAATGGAACGATTGGAGCGACGATAGGGCATGGAGTAAAGTAGGACTGACCGTTCCTGAATGGGACACGACGTTTAAGGATTTCATAGGCGACCAAATCAAAGAGCTTGGCATAAAGTTGATTTTCGACTCCGAGACAAAGTTTGAGGCCATGACCTCTTCGCCGGGTGTGAGATTTACAGATGTGCTCCACGGCGTAAGGGTGATATCCGACAAGAAGGGCACCGAAGCGGCTGCGGCTACCGCTGTGACCGATTTTACCAGTGCAGGGCCGTCGGAACTGACACACATTGATGTTGACCGCCCGTTTGTCTACATCATTAGCGAGAAGACCACCAAAGCAATCCTCTTCATAGGCATGGTAGGCACTCTGTAAAAAAGATATTACAGGACAACACATTTTTACATTTTCATGAATGGCCGGTTGTGCATCCGTGAGGACGCGCAGCCGGTTTTTTTCGAGTGTTGGGGGGCTACGCGCAGGGGGAGTATGTGGGGGAGGCGATGCGCGG
>JAIDCC010000059.1 GCA_029056055.1 Duncaniella sp. | reverse complement strand
GCCGCGCCAACGTCTCTGCGGACGCGCCATGGCGCGTCCCTACCTGTAAATCAATCGGTTATCTTGATTCGGAGGCGCTGCTTTCTTTTGGGGAAGTGCCGGTAGGAATTTGAGATGTCCTCCTCAATTCTTTATTTGAACCGCATTGCGCCATGGCGCGTCCACGCAGACCCACGACTACGAATTACCCCCTCTCGCCGCGCCAACGTCTCTGCGGACGCGCCATGGCGCGTCCCTACCTGTAAATCAATCGGTTATCTTGATTCGGAGGCGTTGCTTTCTTTTGGGGAAGTGCCGGTAGGAATTACAGATGTCTTCCTCAATTTTTTATTTGAACCGCATTGCACCATGGCGCGTCCGCGGCGACGTAGGCACTGGTGTCCTGAGTGGACGCGGCATTTCGCAATGGCCGAAGGATGCGATTAAAAAGGGGCTTCCCGGAGGGATACGATATAATAAAACCGGCTCGTTTCGGACGGGCATGGTTATGACAGAAAAACCTCCCTCGCGTGGTTGCGGGGGAGGTTTCTTTTATCGCTACCTTTCCGTAAAGGAAAGGTATTGAGGGGATTTAAGTATGGGGATTACTTATTGTCGTCTGTGCTGGGGGTCTGGTCGGTGCCTTTGTATTTGCCGTAGAAGTCAGGATTGTTGTATTTGAGAACGGCAGTGTTTGACATACCTTCGTTGCGTACAAACACCATGTTCATCCAGCCGGGACGACCCTGACTTGCAAGGCGGTATTCCTTGCGGATGTTCTGCACTTTTGCATCCTCGCCGGTGCGGTTGACGCTCATGTTGAGACGCTTGATGTCGAAGAGGGTAAGACCTTCGCCCCACTGTTCAACACGCTTCTGGAATACGATTTCATCAATCTTCTGCTCGTCGGTGGCAACGGTAGAAGCTTTGGGTTTGTAAGAGTCGTAGCGGTAGGTGCGCATCCAAGCCGACATATCCTCGAAGCCTTGAGCGGCAGAGGTGTGGGCGTCTGATTCAAACTTGATGAAGTACATTTCTTCGAGACGCATCAGAGGCACGGCAGCGCAAGAAGCGATGTTGTAGTCGCTGGTTTCGCCTTCGTAGGGACGGAACTTCACAGAGAAGTAGGGATAAGTCTGCTTGTAGGCGTTGGCATATTGGTCGCCGGCGCAGAAGTGCATTCTCTTCAGGAGGATGTCAGACGAGGGAATCCACCAGAGTTTGCGGGGGTCGCTATTGTTGATGCGCTCGTAGAAAGCAGCCGTAACGCAGGGACCTGCACCTACAGCAGCATAACCGTAGTCAGCCTCAAACGAAGTCATCGAAATCCAGTTACAGATACCGGTGGTGACGGTGCGGTTCTCAGACTCAGGCTGGAAGCCCCACATCCACGACGAGGCGTTGAGGGTGTTGAAGCCGTTCTTCACCGAAGTGAGTTCGTCGACGCTCAGCACGGAGCAACCGAGAGCCTGAGCTTCCTGTATAGCCTTCTGTGCATACTCCGAAGCCTTGGGATAGTTTTCGTCCCACTGATAAGCGCGGGCATAGAGACCGTAGACGCAAGCCAGATTGGGGAGGAGTTTGTCTTCACCGTAATAGGGCGACTTCTCGATGTTTTCTTCGGCATACTTGAGGTCTTCGAGAATCTTGGCCAACATTTCATCGTGAGTCAGACGAGGATTGTCGTAAGACTCAGCCTCAGTAGTATTCTCGGTCACGATAGGAATTGTAAGACCCTGAACGTTGTTACCGTCCTCGTTGACCATTGTGTAGCCGGGAGAATAAACGACCTGTCCGGAAGCATCCTTCACGCTGTTAGGAGTGACGTAAATGTCGTCAACATCCGTAGGCAGACACTCATACCAACGAGCCATATCGAGCCAAATCATGGCGCGGTAAGCAAGAGCGATGGCGCGATTTCCTTGTGCCGACTCAGATTCAGAATCAGCCGGGAACGTGCGGAGAGCATTGTTACATGCGAGCACCTGTTTGGTGTAATAGAGCCAAATGATGGCGGCGCTTACATAAGGAGCACCCACACGAGCCTGCTCGTAGTTCGAATAATGGTCGTAGCCGCCGGCGTCTTCCCATACCACCATATCGGCTGTCATGAGGTCGCGGATACGCATCATCGAAGCATATCCGAAGTCGATATGCTCGTCGTCGCTGTACGTACCGAAATTATTCATAAATCCCGGGATGGCGTAGAGGAGTGCACGTCCGGCATCCTCGTTCTGGTTGAGCTGCTCCTGGGTCAGACCATTGGTAGGCTCAACCTCGTCAAGACACCCTGTGAGCGCCATCGACGTTGCGAAGGCAGCGGGGATGAGTGCGAATTTAATAAATTTATTCATCTTGTTTAGGAGAATGCTGAGTGATTAGAAAGTGATGTTGATACCACCGGTGAGGGTGCGGATGGTAGCGTAGTAGGCGTTGGTCGAGGCGCCCGAGATGCTCTGGCGGGGGTCAAGACCTTTGCGCTTGCTCCAGAGAGCGAGGTTGTCGCCCGAGAAGTAGACGCGCACCTTGTCGACGTAGAGTTTGCGGGTCCACTTCGAGGGAAGGGTGTAGCCTACGTTGACGTTACGGATGGCGAGATACGAAGCACCGATGAGGAAGCGGTCTGACGAAGCAACGCTGTAAAGGTCGTCGAGGCGCAAGCGGGGAATGTTGGAGTTGATATTTTCCTCGCTCCACGAGTTGTAGAGGTCCTTGTGCATTGCGTTACCACCTGAACCGGTCAGAGGCGAGGCCATGAGAGAAGCATAGTCGCTGTCGTAAATCTGACCGCCGAGCTGATACATGAAGTCGATTGAGGCGTCAACACCGAAGAATTTGAACGAGGTGCCGAAACCGCCATAGCCCCAGGGAAGTGCGGTGCCGCAGAGATAGTAGTCGGCAGAGGCATAGTCGGTTGTGGTCTGCATTTCGGAACGCACTATTTTATCGCTATTCGAGGAAACTACGTTGCCGGCAGCGTCGAAATAAACGGTACGATACCACATTGACTGGCCATTGTAGTCGAATGCTTCCTTACCTTCGAGCTCTGCATCATAGGCGACGCCGGCATATTTCTTCGTATAGAAAGTATAGATGGATTTGCCTTCGCCATAGAACATGTTGCCGGAAGCGAAACCGTCAACACCGTCTACGGTCATAGTCTTACGCTCTTCCGGGAGGTAGGTGATGCGGTTCTTGTAGAAGGTAAAGTTGGCGTTGGCGCTCCAAGTGAAGTTCTTGGTGCGGATGATGTCGCCGTTGAGGTCGATTTCAAAACCGCGGTTAATCATGTCGCCCACGTTGGCATAGTAGCTCGTGTAGCCGTAGGAGGGGGGCAGGGGGAACGAGAAGAGCATGTCGGAGGTCTTGCGGTTGAAGAACTCGAACGTACCCGAGAGGCGCTCGTTGAAGAACGAGAAGTCAACACCGGCATTGAAGTTGCCACCCTTTTCCCAAGTGATGTTTTCGTTACCCATGGTGCTGGGAAGAGCGGAGGGCACGCCGTTGGCATTGAAGATGGTGTAGGTGTTGGTGTAGCGGTAGTTACCGATGTTGTCGTTACCCTGCTCACCGTAAGAAGCCTTAATCTTGAGCATGTTCACCCAGGGAGCGTTGAAGAACGACTCGTTAGAGATAATCCATGCGCCGCCTGCACTCCAGAAGTTACCCCAGCGGTGTTTGGGATGGAAGCGCGAAGAGCCGTCGCGACGATAGGAAGCAGAAGCGAAATACTTGCCGTCGTAGTCGTAGTTGGCACGACCAAACCAGCCTTCGGTGTTGTATTCAGACACGTAAGAAGAGTTGTTGCCCGAGATGATGGCACCGGCGAGCTCGTGGATGGAGGGGTCAATCATGTTTGAGGCCGAGCCGTAGAGGATATACGACTTGTCCCAATAGTTTTCGTGACCGAGAAGAGCCGACACGTTGTGGTCGCCGAACGAGCGGGCCCAGTTGAGGAGCTGCTGGAAGGTGTAGTTGATAGAACGGGTGTGCTGCACAGTCACCATACCGTTTGACGAAGCATACATGCCATACCAGGGGTTGGTGACATCATTGACACGGGTTTCGTCGATGTCGACGGTATTGTTTGTGGTAAACTTGAAGTCCTTGAGGAAGCGGATTTCAGCGAAACCGGTGGCCGAGAAAGCGTTGCCTTCGGCATCGCTTGTGTCGAGGCGCGACGTCATGATGGGGTTTGAACCGGCGAATACCGGACGCTTGAGACCCATGTTGCCTGCGAGCGAGGGGTCACCGTAGTCCATCATCTTGTTGCCGTAGCGGTCAATCATAATGTTGCCCTGACCGTCGCGCACATAGAGAGGATAGATGGGAGCGAGGCGGTTGGCCACGGCAAAGATGTTGCCCGATGACTCGGTATTTCCTTCGTCAGTGCCGTTTACTGCCTTGGAGTTGAAGTTGGTGTAGCTCATGTTTGCGCCGACCTTGAGCCAGGGCTTGGCCATGATGTCGGCAGTGAGGCGGCCGGTGAAACGCTCGAGACCCGAATTCTGCACGATACCCTCGTTGTTGAGGTAAGAAGCAGAGAGGTAGAACGAGCCCTTGTCGGTAGCCTGCGAAACGGAGAGGTTGTATTCCTGACGGAGCGAGGTGCGGTAGGCTTCCTTGGTCCAGTCGTCGGGGAGCAGGTAGTAATCCTGACCTTCGTAGGTGTTGATAGCTCCGAGAGTGGCGTTGGGGTTGAGCTTGTAGCCGTCAAGAAGGAGGCTCTCGCCTTCGGGAAGAGTGAACACGTTATAGACGAGGTCGCTCATGAGCTGGGTGTTAGCAGACTCGAGGCGCTTAATGGGGTCCTGAATCGAGTTGCCGATAGCACGGCCGTAGATTTCATAGTAAGCGCCGGGGTTAGACACCACGTCGTAGTCGCGGGTGCCGCGCGAATTTGCGCCCCACTTAGCGTCGAGAGTGACGGTGGCGTTGCTGCCTTTACCCTTCTTGGTGGTGATGAGGATGACACCGTTGGCACCGCGGGCACCGTAGAGGGCGTTAGAGGCGGCGTCCTTGAGCACGGTCATCGACTCGATGTCCTGCGAGGAGATATTGTTGAGGTCGCCCGAGTAGGGAGTGCCGTCGAGCACGATAAGAGGCGAGTTGCCTGCCATAATCGACGAAATACCGCGGATGCGGATTGTAGGCGACGAACCGGGTGCGCCCGAAGCGTTGTTGAGCTGAACGCCCGACACCTTGCCCTGAAGAGCGTCAACGGGGTTTGACACCTGGACAGACTCAATCTGCGAGGCATCGAGCACCGAGGCCGAGCCGGTGAACGACGAGCGTTTCGCCGTACCGTAGGCAATCGTGATGACTTCGTCGAGCACGTTAGAGTTTTCAAGTTCGATGTTCATTTTGCCCGGAGTGATGTCGACCGTCTTGGTCTTCATACCCACGTAGCTCACTTCGAGCTTCTTCACAGAAGTCGGCAGTGCAAGAGAAAAATTGCCATCGAAGTCGGTGGTGACACCAATTTGTGTCCCGACTCCCAGCACGGCTGCGCCGATTATCGGCTCGCCGTCGGACGACACCACTGTGCCTTCGACAGTGCGCGTCTGCGCAGCTGCACTCATGGCAAAGGTGATGATGGCCGCAAATAGCAGTAACAGCTTTTTCATACCTGAAATAAGAGTAGTGAATGGATTAAGTGTATAGATAGTTTGATTTTTGCGTGTGTGCGGGTTGACAAGCAACTGTGATGACACCCCTCGGGATTTTGCCCTAAGGGTAGGAAAATATGTCGTAAAGCAACGTTTTGCGGCACATTTCGCCCTATGGATTTGCAAAATTAGTGTTTTTTAAGCAATTTGTAAAGAGACGTTATGCAAAAATATGTTAAATTAGAAAACTTTTTTGCTCAAAGCGCAACCTAACTCAACTTTGAGAGGGAAAAATGATAGCAAAAGCCGCAAAATTTCAGAAAAAAGTTAAGAACCGACCTCTCAAACAGGCCCAGCGCATGAGCGACGACCTCCCGCGCCCGGCCCCGTCTCCCCCATCCCCCTCGAGCGCGTCAGCCTTTTTGGAGTTGGGGCAAGCTTTAGCGCCGCCCGGTCCCTCCCACGCCGCCCGCTGCTCGTTCGCTCCGCCCGCTGCGCATCTGGAGGTGGCGATGTCCCTGCGGTCGCTGACGCCGCTGAGGTCGTCACTCTATCGCCGCCAATCCTCCGAGCGAGGTCTCCTTGTAGATGGAAGGCAGGTCGTGGCCGGTCTGACGCATCACCGACACGATGCGGTCGAACGACACCGAATGGCGTCCGTCCGACAGCGACGCATAGAGATTGGAGTCGAGCGCGCGGGCGGCCGCATAGGCATTGCGCTCGATGCAGGGTATCTGCACCAGACCGCACACAGGGTCGCACGTCAGTCCGAGGTGATGCTCCAACCCCATCTCGGCAGAGTATTCTATCTGCGCGGGCGTGCCTCCGAAGAGTTGCGAGGCGGCGGCTGCGGCCATGGCGCACGCCACCCCAACTTCGCCCTGACACCCCACTTCGGCACCCGCCACCGAGGCATTGTGCTTGACGACGGCCCCGAAGAGTCCCGCCGTGGCGAGCGCGCGCAATATGCGAGCCTCCGAAAAGTGTTTCGACGTGAAAAGATGGTAGAGCACGGCGGGGAGCACTCCGCACGAGCCACACGTCGGGGCTGTTACGATTTCGCCGCCCGAGGCGTTTTCCTCGCTGACGGCCAGCGCGTAGGCATACACCAGTCCGCGCGAGCGCAGCGCCTCGGCATGCCCCGTGGCCTTGATGTAGTAGGAGGCGGCTTTGCGGCGCACTCCCAAGCCGCCGGGCAAGACACCTTCGGCCTCGAGACCGCGCTCGACCGCCTCGCGCATCACGCGCCACACTTCGGCAAGGTAGTCCCAGACCTCCGGTCCCTCGCACTCCTCCACATACTCCCAATAGCTGCGCCCCGACTTCTCGGCCCACTGCTGGATGTCGGCGATGCGCGAAAGTGCATACACTTCCGGCTCCGTCCCCGTCTCCGGGTCGGAGTCGCGCCTGATGTCGCCGCCACCTATAGAATATATTGTATCGCGCGCGAGCTCAGAGCCGTCTGAGGCGAGAGCGCGGAAAAGCATCGCGTTGGCATGGGCCGGAAGGAATGTTTCCGGTTCCCATAGAATTGTGGCCGGAGCCACGGGGCGCAGGGCGCTGAGGATGGCCACGTCGGTGAGGTGGCCGCGGCCGGTGGCTGCCAGCGACCCGTAGAGTGTCACCTCGAAACGTGTGGCGTCGGGGTGGGCCTCGGCAAATTCACGCGCGGCGCGCAGCGGCCCCATGGTGTGCGAGCTCGACGGGCCGTGACCTATTTTGAAGAGTTGTCTGATAGATTGCATGGACAAAGCAAGAAATGCAGATACGGCAGACGCGGGAGAAGAGGCTTATCTCTCCTCCCGCGTCAGAATTTGGTTCAAACGCAGCGGGGGCGCGTTACTTCTCGATGAGGGCGTTGCCGGTCATGTCTGACGGCTGGGGAAGACCCATCATGCGCAGGATGGTGGGAGCCACGTCGGCCAGACGGCCGTCGGCCACCTTGGCGTTCTTGTCGGCCGAGATGTAGATGCAGGGCACGGGGTTGAGCGAGTGGGCCGTGTTGGGCGTTCCGTCGGGGTTGATGGCGTTGTCGGCATTGCCGTGGTCGGCGATGATGAGCACTTCGTAGCCGGCTTTGACAGCGGCTTCGACAGTGGCCTTGACACATTCGTCGACTGCCTTGACTGCCTTGCAGATGGCGTCGTAGACTCCGGTGTGACCCACCATGTCGCCGTTGGCGTAGTTGACCACGATGAAGTCATATTTCTCTGTGCCGATAGCTTCGACGAGTTTGTCTTTCACCTCGTAGGCGCTCATTTCGGGCTTGAGGTCGTAGGTGGCCACCTTGGGCGAGGGCACGAGGATGCGGTCTTCGCCGTCGAAAGGCTGCTCGCGGCCGCCGTTGAAGAAGAAGGTGACGTGGGCATACTTCTCGGTCTCGGCTATGTGGAGCTGCTTGAGACCCTGCTTCGAGAGATATTCGCCCAGGGTGTCTACCACGTTTTCTTTGGGGAAGAGGATGTGGACGCCCTTGAACGATGCGTCGTAGGGGGTCATGCAATAGTATTGCAGGCCGGGCACTACGGTCATTCCCGCTTCGGGGATGTCGTGCTGGGTGAGGGCCACGGTCAGCTCCTTGGCGCGGTCGTTGCGGTAGTTGAAGAAAATCACAGCGTCGTCGGCCTTGATGGTGCCGTTGACTGTCGAATTGTTGATAGGTTTGATAAATTCGTCGGTGACATCTTCGGCATAGCTTTCGCGCACGGCGGCCACCATGTCGGTTGCCTGCTTGCCTTCGCCTTTCACGAGCAGGTCGTAGGCCACCTTGACACGTTCCCAGCGTTTGTCGCGGTCCATGGCATAGTAGCGGCCGATGATTGAAGCCACGGTGCCGGCGCTCTTGGCGCAGTGCTCCTGAAGCTGTTCGATGAAGCCGGCGCCCGAGCGGGGGTCGGTGTCGCGGCCATCCATGAAGCAGTGGATGTAGACTTTCTTCAAGCCGTAATCTTTAGCCAGGTCGCAGAGGGCGTAGAGGTGGTCGAGCGACGAGTGTACGCCGCCGTCCGAGGTGAGGCCCATCAGGTGGAGCGCCTTGTCGTTGTCGCGGGCATACGAGTAGGCGCTGACGATTTCGGGGTTGAGGCTTATCGACCCGTCTTTGATGGCCTTGTTGATTTTCACGAGGTCCTGATAGACGATGCGGCCGGCGCCGATGTTGAGGTGGCCCACCTCCGAGTTGCCCATCTGTCCGTCGGGCAGACCTACATCCTCGCCCGAGGCCTGGAGCTGCGAGTGGGGATAGGTGGCGTTGAGGTGGTCGAGATACGGAGTCGGGGTCGAGTAGATGGCGTCGCCGTGGTTGTGCTTGCCTATGCCCCATCCGTCGAGTATCATTAACAATGCTTTTTGTGCCATAGTTGTTACCTTAATAGAATGGTGTTTGATATTAAGTATGTGTTCGAAATTATTTCATGTTTTGGGTTGTGAAGTATGTGGATGAAATTTTGCATTCAGCTGAAGGCGTTATGGGGTTCCATAACAACTGAAGCCGAATTAGAAAGTTCGCCTCAGAATTCATGAGCCAATGCATTAAATAATTTCTAACACATACTTCGGCGCAAAGGTAACGTTTTTTTGACAAAAAATAAACTAAAAAATCCATAAATCAGCCCCATTTAGCCTCTTCTACTGTTTAAAATTGGGAAAAGGTTTCATTTTTTGCTAATTAGCGAGGAAAATTCAAAAAAAAGCACTAACTTTGCGACTTCAAGGCAGATTTCGCCTCGATGGCGCTACTGCTCAATGTTTATAATCATTAATAGATAATGGAGAAAAATCATGCTCCACTCCGACCTGACCTCCTCTTCGAAGTCAGTTGGGAAGTGTGTAATAAGATAGGCGGCATCTACACCGTGCTCTCTACAAAAGCCCGCACTCTACAAAATCTTTCCAAAGACACAACCATATTCATCGGGCCCGATGTATGGACCCCCGAATCGCCTTCGCCCTGGTTTATCGAAACTCCGGTGAAGGGCCTCTCTGAATGGGCTGCCTCGGCCAAACTCCCCGGCGGCATCAAGGCGCGCGTCGGTCGCTGGGACATCCCCGGCCAGCCCATCGCGGTGCTCATCACCTTCGACGGCCTCTATGCTTCGAAAGACGCTTTCTACGGCGAAATGTGGCAGCGCTTCGGCGTCGACTCCCTCCACGCCTACGGCGACTATGACGAGGGATGCGCTTTCGGTCGCGCCGCCGGCATAGTCATCGGTTCTATCATCGCCTCCGGTTTCGGCACTATCCCGGCACGCGGTCGCCGCAAGGCCAAAGCGCCCGAAAACATCGTGGCTCACTTCGATGAATGGACCACGGGCATGGGTCTGCTCTACGTCAAGGCCTACCTCCCCGAAGTGGCCACCGTGTTCACCACCCACGCCACCTCGATTGGCCGCTCAATCTGCGGCAACAACAAGCCGCTCTACGACTACATGGCCGGCTACAACGGTTGCCAGATGGCTCGCGAGCTCAACATGGAGGCCAAACACTCGCTCGAACGCGCGGCCGCCCACAATGCCGACGCTTTCACCACCGTCAGCGACGTCACCGCCCGCGAGTGCGAGCAGTTGCTCGAGCGTCGGCCCGACGTGGTCACCCCCAACGGCTTCGAAAAAGATTTCGTGCCCGCCGGAAAGGCGCTCGACCAGGCCCGCGCCAAAGCTCGCGCCCGGATGCTCGAAGTGGCTTCGGCTCTCACCGGCGTCAGCTATTCCGACGACGCGTTCATCGTCATCACCTCGGGTCGCTGCGAGTATCGCAACAAGGGTCTCGACGTCTTTATCGACATGGCCGCCCGTCTGCGCGAGAACGCACCTGCGCGTCCCGTCCTGGCTTTCATCATGGTGCCCGCTTGGGTGCGTGAGCCCCGCGCCGACCTCTCTGCTCGTCTCGCTGCCGGCGAGAAAGCTTCGACGCCCCTCCCCGACCCCGTGCTGACCCACGCGCTCAACAACAACGACTCCGATCCCGTGGCCTGCCGCCTGCGTCAGACCGGTTTCGCGTCGGTCGACCCCCGCGTGACGGTCATCTACGTGCCCTGCTACCTCAACGGCACCGACGGCATCTTCAATCTCCCCTACTACGACATTCTCCCGGGAGCCGATGCCACCGTCTTCGCCTCCTACTACGAGCCTTGGGGCTACACTCCCCTCGAAAGCGTGGCCTTCGGCGTGCCCACCGTCACCACTTCGCTCTCCGGTTTCGGCCAATGGGTGCTGTCGAATTTCGACAACTATTTCGACGCTTGCGGCGTTAATGTCATCGGGCGTGGCGACTCCAACTATCACGACGTCGTGACCCACCTCGCCTCTTCCGTCGACTACCTCGCCGGCTGCGGCCCCAAAGAGACAGCCGCCATCCGCAGCGCCGCCATGCACACCGCCGACGCCGCCGCATGGGAGGGCTTCATCGACTTCTACACCGAAGCCTACGACATTGCCCTGCGCAAAGTGGCCGAAAAATGAGATAACCTTACTTAAGTAGACCATACTGAAATAGATAACAAACTATAGTTTTTATACATTTTTACCAACATGAAACTTCCTGTTAGTAACACCAATGCCCCCGTGTGGCGCGACATCACCATCAAAGCCCACCTTCCCGAGGCATTGAAGCCCCTCGAAGTCCTCTCCCGCAACCTCTGGTGGGTGTGGAACTCGGAGGGTAAGAACCTTTTCCGCGACCTTGACCACGACCTGTGGCGCGCTACGGGCGAAAACCCCGTAATGCTTCTCCAGCAGATTTCGTCGGAGCGTCTCGACGAAATCATGGCTGATAAAGATTTCATGGACCGCATCGCTCACGTCTATGAAATGTTCAACGACTACATGGCTCAGCCCATGCGCACCGACATCCCCTCCGTCAGCTACTTCTCGATGGAGTATGGTCTCTGCAACTGCCTCAAGATTTATTCGGGCGGTCTCGGCGTCCTCGCCGGCGACTACATCAAGGAGGCTTCCGACTCGCGCGTCGACATGGCCGCTATCGGTTTCCTCTATCGCTACGGCTACTTCACTCAGAGCCTCAGCGTCGACGGCCAGCAGATTGCCAACTACGAACCCCAGAACTTCAACCAGCTCCCCATCGAGCAGGTGATGGACGAGAACGGTCATCCCCTCATCCTCGAGGTCCCCTTCCCCGGCCGCATCATCTACAGCCACATCTGGCAGGTCAACGTGGGCCGCATGAAGCTCTACCTCCTCGACACCGATTTCGACATGAACTCGGAGTATGACCGCCCCATCACCCACAAGCTCTATGGCGGCGACTGGGAAAACCGCATCAAGCAGGAATACCTCCTCGGCATCGGCGGTGTCCTCGCCCTCAAGCGCCTCGGCATCAACCACACCATTTACCACTGCAACGAAGGCCACGCCGCTCTCCTCAACCTCCAGCGCCTCGTCGACTACGTGCAGGAGAAGGGTCTCGACTTCAACACGGCTCTCGAGCTCGTGCGCTCGTCGTCGCTCTACACCGTCCACACCCCCGTGCCCGCAGGCCACGACTACTTCGACGAAGGCCTCGCACACAAATACCTCAACGAATTCCCCGGCCGTCTCGGCATCTCGTGGCAGGACCTCATGAACATGGGCCGCGAGAACCCCGACTCGCAAGACCGCTTCTCGATGAGCGTCTTCGCCCTCAACACCTGCCAGGAAGCCAACGGCGTTTCGTGGCTCCACGGCGAAGTCTCGAAGAAGATGTTCGCAGGCCTCTGGAAGGGCTACTCTTGGGAAGAAAGCCACGTGGGTTGGGTCACCAACGGTGTCCACATGCCTACATGGGCCGCTTCCGAATGGAAAGCTTTCTATGCCGAACACCTCGGCCAGCAGGTGTTCTCCCACCAGAGCGACCCCAAGGCTTGGGATGGCATCTTCAAGTGCTCCGACGAGTCTATCTGGGACATGCGCTGTCAGCTCAAGAACAAGTTCATCAACTTCGTCAAGCGCGACTTCAAGGCCAAGTGGCTCGCCAACCAGGGCGACCCCGCTGCCGTTGTCAAAATCCTTGAGCGCATCAACCCCAACGCGCTCATCATCGGCTTCGCACGCCGCTTCGCCACCTACAAGCGTGCCCACCTCCTCTTCACCGACCTCGACCGTCTCGCTCGCATCGTCAACAACGAGCAGTATCCCGTCCAGTTCGTGTTCTCGGGCAAAGCTCACCCCGCCGACGGCGCAGGTCAGGGTCTCATCAAGCGCATCATGGAAATCTCGCGCATGCCGCAGTTCCAGGGCAAAATCATCTTCCTCGAAGACTACAACATGATTGTGGCCAAGCGCCTCGTCACCGGTGTCGACATCTGGCTCAACACCCCCACTCGTCCCCTCGAAGCTTCGGGCACCTCGGGCGAAAAGGCCGAGATGAACGGTGTCCTCAACTTCTCTGTCCTCGACGGCTGGTGGTATGAAGGTTTCCGCAAGGACGAAAAGGCCGGCTGGGCTCTCACCGACAAGCGCACCTACACCGACCAGGGTCAGCAGGACAAGCTCGATGCCGCCACCATCTATTCGATGCTCGAAAACGAAATCATCCCCCTCTACTTCGCAAAGAACTCGAAGGGTTACTCGCCCGAGTGGATCGAATACATCAAGCGCTCCATCGGCCACATCGCGCCCCACTACACCATGCAGCGCATGATCGAAGACTACATCGAACGCTTCTATGAGCCCGAAGCTAAGAACTTCGGCCGCCTCGCTGCCGACGACTATCGTCTCGCCCGTGAGCTCGCCGCTTGGAAGGAAGAAGTGGCCTCGAAGTGGGACGGCATCAAGGTGCTCTCGGTCGAAACCGAAGAAGGCGCCCTCTCTGCCAACGCAACCACCGGTGCCACCTACACCACCACCATCACCATCGATGCAAACGGCCTCGCAGGCTCGCTCGCTATCGAACAGGTGGCCGACCGCGTCGAAGACAACGAAATCAAGCGTCTCAAGACCCGTCAGTTCGAAGTTGTCAAGACCGAAGGCCAGATTGTCACCTTCCGTCTCTCCGACAAGCTCCGCAACCCCGGCGTCTTCCGCTACTCATATCGTCTCTATCCCACCAACGCCCTCCTGCGCCACCGTCAGGACTTCGCGTTCGTGCGCTGGATTTAATCTCTTCCGCCCTCTGATTTCCCGGCCCGCATAGCCGGAGTCATCCATACCTCCCGCCGTCTGCCCCGCGCAGACGGCGGTTTTTTCATTCTTTCACCTTCGCCCGCTCCCTGTCCAAACGTCGGTTAACGTTAGCCAAATTATCCCAAATCCCGCAACCCTTTCCCCCCTCAAGGCGTTCTGTAGTCAAAAGCAAAACAATAATCAGTCATGGAAAGAATCCTATCATTCGAAGACGTTAAGGCCGCGGCCGACAAGGCCTACGCTGCCTATAGCAAAGACAAGGAAGGGGCTGAAGACCCCCGCGTGGCCGGACGCAACTCCGGTAAATTCGGCATTGCCATTCGCCTCGCCGACGGCCGCAAGTATGATGTCGGCGACACGCAGGCTCAATACCCCCTCGGAGCTATCTCAAAACTCCCCGTCGTGGCTCAGCTTCTCACCCAGATGCCTGTCACCGAACTCATCCAGAAGATGGGTCTTGAATACAAAAAGAAAAAGTGCTCTTCGTCGGCCGACGGCTCGCAGGCCTGCAAGTGCAAGCCCAAAGGCGTCCACGCCCATTCGCTCCGCGCTCTCTCGCTCGTGCAGCCCACAGGCGACCTTGACGGCAAAATGGACATTCTTTCCAACATGCTCATCTCGATGATGGGCGAAAGCCCCGTTTTCGACGATGCGCTCTTCAAGCAGGCCATGGCCGACGCCGAAAAGAAAGACGTGGTCAACGTCGTGGCCGACGCCGGTTTCGAACTCTACGACGATACCGAAATTTCCGTCAGCCTCTCGTCGCGGCTCCGCTCTATGCTCGCTTCGTCTGAGCAGGTGGCCACACTCGGCGCAACCATCGCCGCCGACGGCGTCAACCCCGTCACCAAGCAGATAGCTTTTGACGGCGCCAACTCGCAGAGCATCCTCTCCATCATGGCTGCCCGCGGCCCCAAAGGCTATCGTCACGGCTGGCTCATGATGACCGGCGTCCCCGCCATCTCGAGCTTCGGCGGCGGCTTCCTCGCCATCGTCCCCGGCTTCGGTGCCATCGCCGCATTCGGCCCGCTCCTCTACAAGGACGGCATACCCGTGGCTGCCTCGCAGGCCGTCAAGTCTATCCTCTCTTCTCTCGGCCTCAGCGCATTCTCAAGCGCCCGCGTCGAGGTGAAATAATCTCGGTTTTCGCGAACAAAACGCCCCCACAAGCGTTCTATTTACAGAAAACCACTTAAAACAAGACTTCAACAACAAGGTCGCATAAGCATCGGAAATGGTCGTGATTTACCCCTCGGCCCTCAACCCCGACCGCTGTCCCGACATCAATATTCTCTAATCTGTTGAAAGACCGCAAGTGCCTCCCCACAGGGCTTGCAAAACAGACCCTCACATAGAGAGTCTTCCGAGCGCACAAGCGGGCGAGGGCTATTACATCCTCCCTCCGACCCCCTTGAGACCCACAAACCCCTGCCC
>JAIDCC010000058.1 GCA_029056055.1 Duncaniella sp. | reverse complement strand
GAAAAATTCTTGAATAATAAAACTCGTTCTTTTTGGATGCTTTATGCTTGTCACTCAATCGTGTAGCGCGGCTACACTCATTCGTTCCGCGCACAAATCATCTCAAAAATCACTTCGTTTTATTTATTCATTTATTTTTTTCGCTTACTTAATTTTCAAGACTTTCGTATGTTGCATCCCGCAAGGCGATGCGACATACGTCATATTATAGACTTATATAGAATACAGATTTATGACTTACGATATTGCAGGGCGGCTCGCCTCGCTGCGCGACGAGATGCGACGCGCCGGCGTGGGCGCGGTGGTGATGCCCCGCACCGACGCCCATCTGAGCGAATATATCTCAGACCACTGGCACATCGTGCGCTACTTCAGCAGCTTTACCGGTTCGGCCGGACTTCTCGTCGTGACCCTCGACGAAGCGTGCCTGTGGGTAGACAGCCGCTACTTCCTTCAGGGCGCGAAGCAGACCGAAGGCACCGAGATAAAACTGATGAAAGAGGGCCTGCCCGACACACCCACTTACACCGACTGGCTCCTTTCGGTGATGGCCGCAGGCTCGACCGTAGGCGTCAACGGACTGCTCCTCTCAGTGGCCGACACGCGCACACTCTCCGAACGTCTCGCGGCCAAGGGCATAAAACTCGACGTTACGTTTGACCCCGTCGACGCTGTATGGACCGACCGTCCCCCGCTGCCCACCGACCCCGTTTTCATCCATGACCTCAAGTATGCCGGCGAATCGGCCACGGCCAAAATAGCCCGCATCCTCAAAGCCGCCGCCGAACAGGGCGCCGAAGCCTACTTCACCTCCGCCCTCGACGAAATAGCATGGCTGCTCAACATCCGCTCGAACGACGTGCCCTGCAATCCTGTTGCCACCTCGTTTCTATACATCGCACCGCAGGGCTCGACCCTCTGGATAGACGACGCCAAACTTACCCCCGAAGTGCGCGACGCCCTCAAGGAAGCAGGTGTGGCAACAGCCCCCTACGGGCAGGTGAGCGCCGACCTCGCCAAACTGCCCCAGGAAGTGAAAGTGCTCCTTGACGGAGCCAAGGCATCGGGCGCGATAGCCGGAGCTCTCGAGGGGCACTACGTCATCGGCACGTCGCCCGTGGCCAT
Organism: Duncaniella sp.; assembly: GCA_029056055.1. Taxonomy (GTDB): domain Bacteria; phylum Bacteroidota; class Bacteroidia; order Bacteroidales; family Muribaculaceae; genus Duncaniella. Next base: position 34,082 of record JAIDCC010000058.1, on the reverse strand, counting down.
TCCCAAGGCTGTCAAGAACGCCGTGCAGATTGAAGGCATCCGTGCCGCCCACCTCCGCGACGGCGTGGCTATGGTGCGCTCGCTCATCGAAATCGAACGCCGCGTAGAGGCCGGCGAACCGCTCACCGAAATGGGCGTTGCCGACATCCTCCTGGCCGAGCGCAAGAAGGGCGACCTCTTCTTCGACCTCTCGTTTGAGACCATCGCAGGATACGGCGCGAACGGCGCCATCGTGCACTACACCGCCGACGAGGCATCCGACACCAAAGTTGAGAAAGGCTCGCTGCTGCTCATCGACTCGGGCGCGAACTATCTCGACGGCACAACCGACATCACCCGCACCATAGCCGTCGGCACTCCCGGCGCCGACATGCGCCACGACTTCACCCTCGTGATGAAAGGCCACATCGCCATAGCCACCGCAATCTTCCCCGAAGGCACACGCGGCGCTCAGCTTGACGCCATGGCCCGCATCAATCTCTGGAAAGAAGGCAAGAGCTATCTGCACGGCACAGGACACGGCGTAGGCCACTTCCTCAACGTCCACGAAGGTCCCCAGAGCATCCGCCTCAACGACACACTCGCCGCGCTCACTCCCGGCATGCTCACGTCAAACGAACCTGGCGTCTACCTCGAAGGTCGCTACGGCATACGTTGCGAAAACCTGGTGCTCACCATCCCCGCGATGACCACCGAGTTCGGCAACTTCTACGCGTTTGAGACCATCACACTCTGTCCCTTCGACCGCGCACTCTTCGACACCTCGATTATGAGCGCCGAAGAAATCGGTTGGGTCAACGCCTACCACGCCACGGTGTTCGAACGTCTGTCGCCCCGTCTCACCCCCGAGGAAACCGAGTGGCTGCGCCGCGCCACCGCGCCCCTCGCCTAACTCCGGAAAAAAGAATATGGCATTGATATTACCTGTAAGAGGCTATACGCCTCAGATTGGCCCCGACACCTTTCTGGCCGAAAACGCCACGGTGGTGGGCGACGTCGTGATAGGCTCGGAATGCAGCATATGGTTTAACGCCGTGCTTCGTGGCGACGTCAACAGCATCCGCATCGGCAACCGCGTCAACATCCAGGACGGGTCGGTGCTCCACACACTCTATCAGAAATCGACCATCGAGATAGCCGACGACGTTTCGATAGGCCATAACGTCACCATACACGGCGCTAAGATTGCCCCCTACGCCCTGATAGGCATGGGCGCCGTGGTGATGGATGACGCCGAAGTGGGCGAAGGAGCCATCGTGGCTGCCGGAGCCGTGGTGCTTTCGCGCACCAAAATCGGACCCTACGAACTCTGGGGTGGCGCGCCCGCCAAATTCATCAAGAAGGTTGACGAGAAACAGTCGAAAGAACTCAACCAAAAGATAGCCCACAACTATCTGATGTATTCGCGATGGTACACCCATCCCGAAGCCGAATAACTCCCTCGAGTTTTCCCCATTGCAAAGCCGCCCGAAATCTCAGCGTCAGATTTCAGGCGGCTTGATTTTTTTACATTTTCGAACACATACTTATCGGAAAGGGAGCCGTCAGCATCTCGCCGACGGCTCCCTGTGTTACCTAAAACTGTGAGCGATGTTTTTCAGAAATTACCTTAGAAAAATTGACTTATGGGTCATTTTGCAGGCTATTTATGGGTTTTCTTAGGCATTTAAGAAATTGCATAATACTGATTAATAAAATAATATGCACATGACTTATACTATCAAAAATTGGTTCAAAGAGTTTGAACTGTGATATTGGTTTAATAATCAGTACGATTATAAAGATTTCAGCCTGCAAAATGACCTATACGCCGAAAAATTGTGGGGGGAAGATAAATGAAACCCTGCGGCTGCTATGAGAAGATTACTTGAAGGCCGGATAGCCGGGGTTTTGCACGTAGAGGCCGAACGAGAAATTGTATTGAGCCACGGGAATGGGGAAGTATTCTTCGCCGGGGGTGAAGGAAGCGGTGGCGTAGTAGACGCGCAGGTCTTTCTCGGCCTCGAAGTAGCGGGTCATTGTCTCGCGGGCTATGCCCCAGCGCACGAGGTCGAAATAGCGTTCGCCTTCGAGAGCCTTTTCGAGACGCATCTCGGTGCGGAGAGCCTTGCGGGCGTAATCCTGAGTCCAACCCTCTTTGGGATAGAGGCCGATTTTGTAGTTGGCGGCGTCTTTCGAGGGGTCGTAGAAGTCTTTGACGTATTCGGATTTTTGGGCGCGCTCGCGCACACGGTTGATGCAAGCGCGGGCACCTTCAAGGTCTTCGCCGATTTCGATGAGAGCTTCAGCTTTGTAGAGCAGCAGGTCGGCGTAGCGGATTATCTGCCAGTTGAGGCCAGACTGTCCCCAGGGCCAGCCGGGATACATATCGGGCGACTCGGGCGATACCCAGAAACGCTTGGCGCAGTTGTGACCGTAGGTGCCGCGGTCGCGCACCCATGAGCCGCAGGGTGATTCGGGCCAGGTCTTGTAGGTGATGGTGGGACGACCTACCACGAAGTCGAGGCGGGGGTCGACGGTAGGTTCGGCGTTAGAGAGAGTCTGGTGTTTGTCGTCGATGAAAGTAACGGTGGCATAGTCGGGACGGCTCTGATAGTCGAACACCGGCAGACCGTCGGCATCGGTCTGATAGGCGTTGATGAGGTCTTGCGAGGGGAGGAAGAACCCGTCGCCGTTGTAGGGGCTGCCGCCGCCGGGCGAATTGAGCAGGTTGCTCCAGTTGACGCGGCCGGCGTCGCCCGAACCGTCGTTCATGGAATACTGTATCGCGAAGACCGATTCCGAACCGTTTTCGTAGGCTATGAGGTCGAGTTTCTGGAAGTCGTCGAGAAGGTCGTAGCCCTGCACGCGGTCGATGAGAGAGACCACTTCTTTCATAAGCGACTTGTCGACGCTCTCGACAGCATGAGTCTCGGGATTTTGCTTGTAGGCTTGATAGAGTTTCACCTTGGCGGCGTAGGCCAGAGCGACGTTTTTGTTGACGCGGCCCACTTCGGCCTGACGGTCGGGCAGAGCCTCGGCGGCTTCAAGAAGTTCGGCGGCGATGCGGGCGAGGTGCTGGTCGCGCGTAAACTCGTTGTTGGCTACCTTGATGTAGTCGGGCACGGGAAGAGTCTCGTCGAAGTAGGGCACCTGGTTGAAGAGACGCACCAGCTCGAAGTAGAAGTGAGAGCGGAGCACCTTCATCTCGGCGATGCGCACCTTCTTTGCGGGGACATCCTCTTCGGAGGCGGCGTTGAGAGCGCGCAGGGCGTTGTGGACACGCGAGATGAGCGAATAGAGGTTAAACCATTTGCCGTCGATGTTGCCGTTGTTGCTCTGGAGCTGGAAAGTCTCCATTGCATGATAGTCCCAGCCGTCGCCTTCGCCGCCGCCGCCTTTGTAGGCATTGTCGGCGCGCACTTCGCCGTAGCTCCAGTTGGAGGTGGGGCGCCAGCAGGGGTCAGACTGTTCGTTGGTCCAACCGTTAAGACCGGCATAAGCCGAGTTGATGAGGAGGTCGATGGCCTCGGTGGAGTTCATCACGCCTTCAGAGAGCGAGCCCTGCGGAACGTTTTCGAGGAAGTCGTCGCTGCAAGAGGTGAGCGAGATGGCGGCCGCACATCCGAGCGAGAGGAGTATATTATAGAATTTCATCGTAATAGTCTGTTGAAAGTAAGTTCCCAAAAGAATGATTTAATCAGAAGCCGAATTGCAGGCCGAAAGTGAAGCTGCGGGGCATGGCGTAGGGATAGCCGAGGCCCTCGGGGTCGGCACCCGAGTAGTGGGTGAGTGTGAAGAGGTTCTGAGCCTGGAAGTAGACGCGGGCGTTGGCCAGACGGAGCGCCGAGCGCACATTGAGGGGGAGCGTGTAGCCGAACGTGAGGGTCTTGAGGCGTACGAACGAACCGTCTTCGATGATGAAGTCTGAAAGCTCGGTCTCGTTGTTAGAGTTGTCGGTGGTGGGCGCAGGGGTGTCGCAGTTGTAGTAGCCTGTGGTGAGGAATTCCTCGTAGGCGAGAGCCGCGTCATAGAGGCGCTGTCCGTGGTTGCCGTTCCAGCCCTGGAAGAGGTCGGTATAGAACTTCGAGTTGTTGTAGGCGTCGCGGATGATAGAGCTGAAGAAGAGGCTCAGGTCAAAGCCTTTCCAGTTGGCGCCGAGGTTGAGGCCGAACTGAGCTTTGGGCAGGTCAACGCCGAGCCAGGTGCGGTCGTTGTAGTTGATTTTGCCGTCGCCGTCGATGTCGACATATTTGAGGCGTCCGACGCCGGGATTGCCGAACTCTACGTCATACTGCGCCTTGTAGGCATCGACTTCAGCCTGCGTGTGGAACACGCCGTCGGTCTTGAAGCCCATCCACGAACCGAGGGGCTGCCCTACGAGCGAGTGGTCGGCCCAGCCGCCTCCGTAGTTGTAGTAGATGTCGTCCATGAGGTCGGTCACTTTGTTCTTCATGGCGGTGAAGTTGAAACCGATTTCATAAGAGAAGTCGCGTCCCACGGTAGAGCGCCAGTTGATGGTGCCTTCAAAGCCGCGGTTGGTCATCTCGCCGCCGTTATACCAGCAGTAGCCGCCCTCGCCGATGGTGGCGATGTAGGGTTTCTCAACGAGCATGTTCTTGGTCTCCTTGTAGAAGTAGTCGAGCGATGCGGTGAGGCGGTTGTTGAGGAAAGATGCGTCGATGCCGACGTTGGTCTGGTAGGTCTTCTCCCATTTGAGGTCGGGGTTGGTGGCACGCACGCGGAAAGCGCCGGGCGAGAGGGTAGAGCCGTCGCCGTTGAGGTTATACGAGCCGGCGTTGAGGCTCATCAGATACTTGGCATAGAATGCGTCGTTGGGGATAAGGTCGTTGCCGTTGATGCCCCAGGCCGCGCGGATTTTGAGGTCGGAGAGCCATGAGCGGGTAGATTCCATGAACTTTTCCTGCGAGATGCGCCAGCCGGCCGAGACGGAGGGAAACCAGTCGTAGTTGTGCTCCTTCGACAGACGCGACGAGGCATCGCGGCGCAGTGTGAACGAGAGGAGGTATTTATTGTCGTAGGTGTAGTTGATTTTGCCGAAGCCGGAGAACATCGAGTAGTTTGAAGCGGCGGCTCCTACGTTCTTTCCGGCGGTGACGTTGTCGAGGTAGAGATAGTCGGGGTCTTCGATGACGAGACCGGTGCCGTAGCCCCAGTGGCTCTCTTCGTGATATTTCTTGGATTCGATGCCGACGAGAGCCATAAGCGAGTGCTTGCCGAGGTCGATGTTATACTGAGCGGTGTTGGTCCACACCCAGTCGGTCTTGCTTTCCGAGCTTTGATTGAGCTTATTGGTGGTGTCGCGCAGCCAGGCGGGTTCGAATGTCTTGTTGGTGGCCGAGAAATGGTTTACGCCGAAGTTGGTTTTGATGATGAGGTTTTTGACCGGTTCAATCTGGAGATAGACGTTGCCAAACATTCGCCAGTATTCGTGGGTGTTGTTTGCTTCGTTTTCGATGAGACGGAGAGCGTTGGGGGCATCGCCGAGGATGTCGAAAATCTGGTCGTTGTAGACGCCCGTCACGTCGTAGACAGCTTTGGCGGGATGCTGCTTGATGGCGTTTTCTTCCACGCCGCCGGGAGCGTTGTGCTGCTTCCACCAGTTGACGGCCACGTTGCCGCCGGCACGAAGGCGGTTTTTGAGGAAACCGTAGTCGGAGCTGAAACGCGAATTGACTTTCTTGAAGTCGGTGCCTTTGACGATACCGTCGTGGTCGAGCAGCGAAAGCGAGAGCGACGACGAGCCGTTTTCAGAGCCTTTCGAAAGACCTATCGAATAGGTCTGCATGAGGGCGGTGCGGTGGATTTCGTCTTCCCAGTCGGTGGTCTGCGGGAGCACTTCCTGACCGTTGAGATTGATGTATGACTGGAGCTGGGCGCGGGCGCCGGTGCCGTAGATGGCCGACGAGGGAGTTGCGCCATTGTGGGCATACTTGTAGGCGCTCCAATAGACGTCGCCCCACTGGTAGGCGTCGAGCAGGTCGAGGCCCGAATTGTAGCGTTGTGCGGTGAGAGTGGCGTCGAATGTCACGCGGGCCTCGCCGTTCTTGGCGCGCTTGGTGGTGATGATGATTACGCCATTGGCTGCCTGCGCGCCGTAGATTGAGGCCGAGGCTGCATCCTTGAGCACCTGGATGGATTCGACGTCGTTGCTGTTGATGATGGTGCCGGGATTTTCGCGGGTCATCACGCCGTCAATGACGTAGAGGGGGCCGTTGGCATCGCCGCGAAACGACGAGGCACCGCGGATAGACGTGCCTGTAGACAGACCGCCGGGAGTGCCGTCGGTGGTCACGGTCATACCGGCCACGCGACCTTGGAGCGACTGGATTACGTTGCCTGTGGGAGTGTCGGCCACATCTTTCATTTTGACCACCGAGACCGAACCGGTGAGGTCTGACTTCTTTTCTGTTGAGTAGCCCACGACTACCACTTCATCGAGCATCTCGGAATTTTCTTCGAGGTAGATGGTCATTTCGGGTTCGGCCTTTACGGTTTTCGATTTGAACCCTACGAAAGAGATTGTGAGCGACGAGCCTTCGGGCACGGTGAGCGTGAAATGACCGTCGAAATCCGTGGCGGCTCCGTTGGCGCTTTTCACTGATGAGATGACGCTCGCTCCAATCAGCGGTTCGTCGTCGGCTGAAGAAAGAACGGTGCCGTTCACCGTGATTTCCTGTGCCTGTGCCATGACTGCCGTGATGAGCATGAGCAGTAAGGTAAGAAACTGTTTTTTCATGATGTATGCGGTTTTGTTGTGATTTCTGTCGCAAAATTAGGTCATAAGATTAAGACGGGGTATAAGATTTAGGCCTTTGGATATAAAAAAACGACCCATGCAACAAAAATCAATGATAAAGAATAGAAATTAATAGCAGAGGGTGGGCGAGCCGGCGCTCTTTGCTCCGGCCCGGCGAAAACCGGGCGCGAAATCAGCCGTCGGCGCTGTCGCGGCCGCACTTCAAAGAGGGGTGCCGCGACAGTTGCAGAAACGCATCGTGATTGAAATACTCCCCGGGTCAGAGTCCGAGCTGTTCGCGCAGTTCCGACGGGGTTTGACCGAACGCCTCGCGATAACACTTGGTGAAGTAGGCCGGAGTGGAGAACCCTACTTCGAATGCTATTTCAGAGATGGTTTTCGAAGTGCGGGTCAGAAGGTCGCGGGCTGTGTTGAGCCTCAGGCGGCGCACCAATTCAACGGGTGAGTAGTTGGTGAGAGCTTTGATTTTGCGATAGAACTGCGAGCGCCCCAGCCCCATCATGGCGGCGAGCTGGTCGATGTTGAGGTCGGGGTCGGAAAGACGGTCGCCGACGAGGGTGAGGAAGCGGCTGTAGAACTCGTTTTCGATGGCCGGAGCCGACTCGGTAGCAGGGAGTCCCGTCGGTGTGGTCGACGTGCTCGGTTTAGGCGCAGCGGGTTTGGGCGCGGCGGCGGTCGGTAGAGATTGCTTCCAAAGGTCTTTGATGCGGCTGCGGTTGGCTATGAGGTTGCGGCAGCGGGCAAGGAGCACTTCGTTGTTGAAGGGTTTCGACACATATCCGTCGGCACCGCTTTCATAGCCTTCGACGCGCTGCTCCTCGCGCGAGCAGGCGGTGAGCATCAGCACCGGGATGTGCGACGTGGTGATTTCCTCCTTGATGACCCGGCAGGTCTCGAGCCCGTCGATGCCGGGCATCATTACGTCGCAGATGATGAGGTCGGGCACGTAGCGCGCCGCCATTGCTATTCCGTCGCGTCCGTTGGAGGCGAAGATGAGGTTGTAGTCGTCGCGCATCAGTTCGCCAAGCATCATGCGTATGTCGGCGTTGTCGTCGATGACGAGCAGGAGCGGCCTTGAGTCATCGGGGGTGAAACCTTCAGGAGTCACCATGCCGAGTTCGGCCTCGATGTCGGAGCGCGAGATGTCGGAATGGAGCTCTTCCGGGCTGTCGGCCACGTGTCTCACCGGGAGGCTGACGGTCATTGTGGTGCCTCGCCCCTGAGTGCTTTCGGCTTTGATGGAGCCGCCGTGGAGTTCGACGAACGCCTTGGCGAGCGAGAGACCTATGCCGGAGCCTTTAGGATGCACTTTGTCGACGATAAAGAAACGCTCGAAAATCTTTCCGAGGTCTTCTTCGGCGATGCCCTGACCCGTGTCGGCCACGGCGAAGGTGAGGCTTTCGGAATTGGCGCTTACCTTTACGTCGATTTTTCCGTTGGCCGGGGTGTACTTGAACGCGTTCGAGAGCAGATTGAAAAACACACGCTCGATTTTCTCGCAATCGATGGCAGCGTGGAGCGCCTTCGCCTCGGGCGTGATGTCTAATGTCAGACGGATGTCGCGCTCTCGGGCAAGTGCTTCAAACGAGTGGGTCCATTCGCCTATCAATGTGGCCGGCGACACTTCCGAAAGGTTTAGCTCGGTCTTGCCGTTCTCGTAGCGGCGGAAGTCGAGAATCTGATTGATGAGGCGGCGCAGGATTTTGACGTTCTTGTCGGCTATGCCAAGCATGACGCGCTGTCGTTCGGTGAGATTGTCGGAATGGGCGAGTTCCTCCACCGGGCTTGCGATGAGCGTGAGGGGAGTGCGGAGGTCGTGACTGACGTTGGTATAGAACATCAATTTGGCCTGCGTGGCCTCATTGAGTTGCTCGTTGAGGGATTTCTGCAGGTCGCGTTGCTCTTCGAGCAGATGGTTTTGCTCGCGCAGCTCCTCCTGATGCTGACGGTTTTGCCAGAAAGCCCGCAGCAGCAGGAACAGCACTGCGAAGAGCAGGATGAGGATGGCTATCGAACTGTAGAAGAGATTTGTCTGGGCCGAATGCTTTGTCCAGTAGACGTCAATCTGGTCTTTAAGCTCACGCATCTTGGCAGTCTCTTCGTCGAGCTGCGCGTTTTGAAGTAGAAGGATGTCGGCGTTTGATTTGTCGACAGCCGAAGCCGTGGGAATCGAGACGATGCGCTCCTGAGCTTCACCCTTGGCGATGTTGAGAGCCATGCGCACGAGGCGATGTCCTTCGGTGGGGTAGAGGAATGTCGCGTCGATTACCGAATCGGCCACGGCGCGCACTCCGATGTTGGGGGCTGCGTCCACACCTATTATAAAAGGAGAAAGCCCTTTGCTACGGGCAACCTCCGAGGCGGCGATGGCCATTCGGTCGTTGTGGGCAAAGATGAGGTTTGCGCCGGGGTAGAGGGTCAGCAGCGAGTCGGCGACGCGTGCGGCCGTGTCATGGTTCCAGTTTCCGACGCCGGTGCCTGCGATGCGTCCGCCTACGGCAGCCAGCTGCTCGTCAAAACCGAGATTGCGCTGAATGGCGGGGGTTGAGTTGGGCAGGCCGAAGATTTCTATCACATCAAGCTTGGCGTCGGGGCCTACGAGGTGGCGGGCGTAGCGAGCTGCGGCACGACCGATTTCGGCATTGTCAACACCCATGTAGGCGGTGAAGCTGTCGCCGTTGATGTTGCGGTCGAACACGATGATTGGGGTGCCTTTCTCACAGATGTCGGCCACGACGGGCGTAAGGGAGTCGGCCCGTATCGGAGCTACTATGATGACATCGAAATCCTCTTCCTCGAAATAACGGAGGTCGGCAATCTGTCGGGCGCAATTATCGTCGGCCGAACGGATTTCCACCGTCGCTTCGGGGTGGAGCAGAATTTCACGTTCTATCTCATCGTTCATTTTCGTGCGCCAGTCGTCGGAGCTGCATTGCGAGACACCTATGCGATAGGTCTTCTCCGATTGGCATCCGCAGAGTGTCAGGACGGCAAGAATGATGGCGAAGTATGTGGCTGCAAGTGTTTTCACGGTAGGTATAGATGTTTTATTGGTAGGCGGTAAGCCTTTGCAAAGATACACAAAAGTAAGCCATAATTCCAAAAAATTGCTGCGAAAATGACAGTTTTGATATTAAAAATCGGCGATTTCTCCAATAAATCGTCCCCATGCATATTTTTTTATACCTTTTGCTTGAAAAATAATATGCAGCGTGTCGCGAAAATGAGTAGTTTTGCAACGTCGGAAACGAAGGGCCATGAAAACGCTCCGCTCGAACCCGCCTTAAACCACCAAAAAACTATCGCAAGACTGATTAATATGAAACACTTTTCACGTTCGCTACTCATGGGCATGACACTGCTTGCCGGCGCCGCGTCACTGTCGGCTGCCGAGGGTCTGACTATCGAACACCTCGGAATCAACACCACCCTTGTGCGCGTCAACGGCGATGGCCGCTATATCCTCCTTCCCGTCCAGGAATCATCTGTCGACACTCCCGTCAAAATCATCATCAACGGCAAGGTGGCCGACCAATTCAACGCGCGTATTGCAAAGTCGAAAGTCGACTACTTCGTGCCCGTAGACCTCGCTCCTTACAAGGGTGAGAAAGTCAACCTCCTCGTGCAGACGCAGCAAGACCGCTCGTCGCTGCGTGAGGTGAGAGACGATGCCATCTGGCAGGAAATCACGCTCAGCGACACCTACGACACCACCAACCGCGAAATCTATCGCCCCGTTTATCACCATACGCCTCGATGGGGTTGGATGAACGACCCCAACGGAATGTTCTACAAAGACGGCCTCTGGCACCTCTACTATCAGTGGAACCCTTACGGGTCGAAGTGGCAGAACCTGTCGTGGGGCCACTCAAGCTCGCCCGACCTCGTGCATTGGACCGACGAAGGTCTCGCGCTCGCTCCCGACGGCCTCGGCATGATTTTCTCGGGCAGCTCGACGGTCGACACCGCCAACACCGCGGGTTTCGGCGAAGGCGCGGTCGTTGCGCTCTACACTTCAGCCGACGCAACCCAGCAGCAGTCGCTTGCCTTCTCGACCGACAACGGCAAGCACTTCACCATCTATGAAGGCAATCCCATTCTGACGCAGGACACCGAAGCCCGCGACCCCAACATGTTCTGGCACGCACCTTCCGGCAAATGGATTCTCCTGCTGGCTCACGCGCTCGAACGCGAAATGCAAATCTTCTCGTCGCCCGACCTCAAGACCTGGACCCTCGAAAGCGCCTTCGGGAAAGGTCTCGGTGAGCAGGAAGGTGTCTGGGAATGTCCCGACCTCTTCGAACTGCCCGTCGGCGAGAACGGCGAGACCAAATGGGTGCTTGTCTGCAACATCAATCCCGGAGGACCCTTCGGAGGCTCGGCCGCGCAATACTTCGTGGGCGATTTCGACGGCAAAACCTTCACGCCCGACACAGACGCTGCGGGCAACGTTCCCACCAAATGGATGGACTTCGGCAAGGACCACTACGCCACCGTCAGCTGGAGCAACGCCCCCGAGGGTCGTCGCACTCTGATTGGCTGGATGTCAAACTGGCAGTATGCCGCCGACGTCCCCACGATGCAGTTCCGCAGCGCCAACACCCTGCCGCGCGAAGCCGAGCTGTTCAAAGCTTCAGACGGCCAATACTATCTGGCCTCCGTGCCCTCGCCCGAACTTCTGTCGCTGCGCGACCGCGCCGTCACCAACGTCAAGAGTGCCTCGGTGGGACGCAAACCTTCCGTCTACAATCTCCCCAAGACCAACGACGGTGTGTGTGAAATCGCCATGACCCTCGCGCCCAAGGCCGGCTCGAAGATTACCCTCACCCTCGCCAATCAGAAAGGCGAAAAAGTGGTGATGGTCTACGACCCCGAAGCCCACACCTTCAGCTTCGACCGCAACGAGTCGGGACTCACAGATTTCAGCCGTGAGTTTCCTGCCGTCACCGTTTCGCCCACATTTTCTGATGCAAGCGTATTATCGCTGCGCATTTTCATAGACCGTTCGAGCATCGAGGTGTTCGGCGACGGCGGCCGCTTCTGCCAGACAAACCTCGTCTTCCCGACCGAACCCTACACCACCCTCGGCATCTCCGCCACGGCAGGAGGTAAGGTCAGCAATCTCGCAATCTATTCGATAAAGGCTGATTGAGTATGTCGCGGAGCAACACTATCGGCACCGACCGAATGTCTGCCGGGATGCAGGTAGTGCCCGTCATGGTCTGCTTCCTCATCACCGGGCTTGTCCCCCTCGCCTTCGTGACAGAAGGCTATTCCGAGGCCGTAGAGAGTGGAAATCTGCCTCTCTGCTCGTGCCTCGGAGCATTTGGGGGAGTGGTCTTCGCTGCCTCGCGCATGGCTACCTCTACGCGCAAACACATTCTGGTCTGTGCGCTCTTCATAGTCACGGCGGCTCTGATAATTCCGGTATTCTCCGAGACGCCCCTCGCCATGGGCTGCGGAGCCACGATGCTCGGATTCGGCGCGTCGGCGGCGATGACAGCTCTCGTCCCCCTTCTTGCCTCGCTTTCGTCGCCTGCCGGATTAGCCGTCCGCCTGGCCTGCGGGGCAGCTTGCGGCACGGCGGTATTCCTGACGATGACCCATGTGGCATGGTGGGCCGAGACCACGGCGATGCCTACGTTCGGGCTTGGATGGAAAGTGATTTTCATGCTTTCGGCCATGTTGAGTCTGCTTGCGCTCACTATGCTTGCTGCGACACCTTTCGAGTTCCGTCAGGAGGCGCGTCAGGCGACGAAACGACAATTTCCGGTCAGCGAGGCTGTCGCCATGGCTTGCGTGGCCTGCATCGGTTTCTCGTTGCTTCAGCAAAGCATGACGGGGCAGACAGCGCAACCGCCGGCACTAAACCGGAGCATGGAATTGTTGAGCAGTCTCATCGGATGTCTCGTTGCGGCACTCTCGCTGCGTCACCTCCCGGCACGCTTCTTCCCGGTGTTTGCGTCGTCACTGGCCCTTGCCGGAACACTTCTGGCCGCTCTCTGCCCGTCGGCTGAAATCACTGCCGTCGCGGGAGTGTTCGCAGGCTTTGCCTGTCCCTCTATCATGGCTCCGATAATTGCCGCGGGCATAAGGATTGAAGGTGTGCAGCGCGCCGACCGCACCTCCTCGCTCCTCGTGGGCGGCATGTTCGCCGGAATGCTTCCGGCCACTCTCCACCTCGGCGCGACAGTTGCGTCGGGCATCGAAATCTGCGCGGCTGTCTACCTGCTTTATTATTCGATTTTCAGGTTTTCACCTGAACTTCCGACCGACTTCAAACATTCAGACACTAACCGACGTTAATAACGTACCCTCCCTAAGAATTTTAAACGAAACTTACTACAAATCAGAAAATCATGAATACAGCTAAAGACATTGTCGTAGGAATGGGCGAAGCCCTGTGGGATGTGCTTCCCGAAGGAAAGAAGATTGGTGGCGCACCTGCCAATTTCGCCTATCACGTTTCGCAGTTCGGACTCCCTTCATGCGTGGTCAGCGCGGTGGGCGACGACTCTCTCGGTCACGAAATCATCAGCAATTTCACCTCGAAAGGTCTCAACCACCTCATCGAGACAGTGCCTTACCCTACCGGCACCGTGCAGGTGGAAATCGATCAGGCCGGCATCCCCCAGTATGACATCAAGGAAAACGTTGCCTGGGACAACATCCCCTACACCGCCAAACTCGAGCAGCTCGCCGGGCGCACCAAGGCCGTCTGCTTCGGCTCGCTCGCGCAGCGCAACGTCGTGTCGCGCAACACCATCAACCGATTCCTCGACGCAATGCCCCAGACCCCCGACACACTCGTGGTGTTTGACGTCAATCTCCGTCAGGGTTTCTACAACAAAGAAATTCTCTGTCACTCGATGGAGCGTTGCAACATTCTTAAAATCAACGATGAGGAACTTGTCACCGTCAGCCGCATGTTCGGCTACCCCGGCATCGACCTTCAGGACAAGTGCTGGATTCTCTTAGGCAAGTACAATCTCAAGATGCTCATCCTCACCTGCGGCATCAACGGCAGCTACGTCTTCACCCCCGGCAAGGTGTCGTTCCAGCCTACGCCTTCGGTTGAAGTGGCCGACACGGTTGGTGCCGGCGACTCGTTTACCGCCGCTTTCATAGCGAGCATCCTCAAAGGCAAATCTGTCGAAGAGGCTCACGCCAATGCCGTCAAGACCTCGGCCTTCGTCTGCACTCAGAAAGGCGCGATGCCCATCCTCCCCGACGAAATCAAAAACGCATAACCCGTTTAGCTGATTCTTGCGATTATGCAGCGGGCCGACACCTCGGAAAGCAAGAGGTGTCGGCCCGCAATTTGTGTGGCAGGTCGTTGCTTAGATGAACGAATCTTTGAAGCCGAGGAAGTAGAGCACTCCGTCAATGCCGATGGTCGAAATGGCCTGAGGCGCGTTGGCCTTCACTTTGGGTTTGGCGTGGAACGCAATTCCGAGTCCGGCCGTGGTGAGCATAGGCAGGTCGTTGGCCCCGTCGCCCACGGCGATGGTCTGGGCAATGTCTACGTTTTCCACCTGCGCGAGAAGTCGCAGGAGCTCAGCCTTGCGTCGTCCGTCGACGATGTCGCCTACGTGGCGTCCCGTCAGTTTGCCATCTTCCATTTCGAGGTCGTTGGCATAGACGTAGTCGAAACCGAAACGCTGCTTCAGATAGTTGCCGAAATAGGTGAAACCGCCCGAGAGAATGGCCGTTTTGTAGCCGGCGCGCTTGAGCACCTGCATCATGCGGTCTACGCCCTCGGTGATGGGCAGGTTGCGGGCTATGTCTTCCATGACGCTTACGTCGAGACCCTTGAGCAGTCCGACGCGGCGGGTGAAACTCTCGCAGAAATCTATCTCGCCGCGCATGGCGCTTTCGGTGATGGCACGCACCTCGGCGCCCACGCCCGCGCGCTCGGCCAGTTCGTCAATCACCTCCGTGCGGATTAGAGTCGAATCCATATCGAAGCAAATCAGACGGCGGCAGCGGCGGTAGAGGGTATCCTGCTGGAGCGAGATGTCGAGTTCTTCCTGCTGCGACAGACGCATGAACGTGGCTTGCATCGCTTCGAGATTGTGAGGAGTGCCGCGCACCGAAAACTCGACGCACGATTTCGATTTGGGTTGTTCGCTCTCGGCCAGAGGCATACGTCCGGTCAGACGTTGAATGCCGTCGATGTTGAGTCCTTGCTCCGTAATCTCCTGCGAGACGAGTGCAATCTGTCGCGCAGTGAGCCGTCGGCCGAGCAGGGTGATAATCCAGCGGTTTTTGCCCTGACGTCCCACCCATTGCTCGTACTCATCGATGCTGACGGGGGTAAATCGTATCGAGACGTTCAGCTCGGTGGCTTTGAAAAGGAGTTCCTTCATGATGTTGCCCGACACCGAGGCATCGGTCTTGATGAGGAAACCGAGCGAAAGGGTGTGGTGAATGTCGGCCTGACCGATGTCGAGGATTGCGGCATCGTAGCGTGCGAGAATTTCGGTCAGCGCGCAGGTGACGCCCGGATGGTCGGCACCCGAAATGTTTATCAGTATGAGTTCGGTGGGAGGAGATGACGGTGGTGTGAACGAAGTCATTTGTAGCACTGGTTGAAAAGTTAAATTTCACGGCTCGGCATGTGAGGCAAAGTCTGCCCCCTTGGAGCGGGAGCGCAAAGTTACGCAAATTTTTTCAGATTTGAGTGTTCAAAATTTCCAAATGCCGTCGGAAAATCGTAAATTTGCAGTTCAAACCGATTTTCAAGTACAGATGCACTTTAAACGCTTATTCCTTGTAGCCATAGCCGGGGCGCTGAGCATCGCGCCCTCGATAGCCGACGTCTCGCAGCTCCCGACATGCGACGTCAACGGTGTGACATATCATTTCTATGATGTGGCACCCAAGGAGACGGTCTACTCGCTTTGTCGCAAGCTCGGTATCACCAAGGAAGAACTCATCAAATACAATCCCTCCGTGGCCGACGGTCTTAAAGCCGGAGCCAAACTCTATTTCCCGGCTGCGCAGGTGGCTTCAGACGCCGCCGCGCCTGTCGGCGAACGCATCGTCACACACCACGTGGAGCGCGGCGAGACCATCTTCGGCATAGCCAACCGCTACGGCGTTACCACGCAAAGTCTGATTGAGGAAAACCCCGTGCTCCGCGACGGCCTCAAGGCCGGCCAAAGCATCGTGGTCAAAATTCCGGGACAGGTCGGCACGACCACGCGCGTGGCCGCACCCGAAGAAGCCGTGGCCGCAGCCGCTGTCACCAAAGTGCAGTCGGCCACCCCTGCCGCCTACGTTGTCGGCAAGAAGGAAACGCTCTACTCGATAGCCCGCGCCCACGACATCACAGTGCACGAGCTTGAGGAAGTCAACCCCGGGCTTACCACCATTCACGAAGGGCAGATTCTGAATCTCCCCCCCACGGCCTCTGTATCGAAAAATCCTCCCGCCCAACCGGCAGCCGAGACGGCTCAGTCTGTGACACCCGCAGGCGAGGCCCCCGCCACATCACACCTTTCGACCCCCGAGGCTACCGACGTCGTGGCCATAGAGGAAACTTCACCGCTTCCCACAGCCGAGGCCGAGCCGGTCAAACCTGCGCGCGAGCGTTCGGCCGTGGCTCTGATGCTCCCCTTCATGCTCGAAGAGAGCACCCCCGGCAAGACCGCACAGCGCTACACTGAATTCTACAAGGGCTTTCTTCTCGCCGTTGATTCGCTGCGCTCGTCGGGCCGACCCATCACCGTGGGCGCTTACGACACGGGTGGTTCGCTCGACAAGACCCGCGCCCTTCTCAGCAAAGACGAGATGAAAGACTATGCCGCCATCATAGCCCCCGACGATGCAGCATGCCTCGCCACAGTGGCCAATTTCGGTATGGCCAACGACGTGGCCGTCATCAATGTGTTCGTGCCCCGCGACGAGCTCTACCTCACCAACGCCATGATGTATCAGTCACATCTGCCCAGCTCGGAAATGACTCCCAAGGCTGCCGAGGCTCTGGCCGACAGGCTCTCTTACTCGTCGCCGGTGTTTATCGAACTCAAAGACGGAGGCTCCGACAAGGCCGAATTTGTGACCGAGCTCAAGAAAACTCTCGACAAGCGCGGCATAGCCTACAGCGACATCGAAGTGACGGGTCGCCTCACCCCTGAAAACCTTGAGGGGCTCAAGACAAACGGCAACTACACCTTCATCCCCTCGACAAGCCGTCAGGCCGACCTCAACAAAATCATGCCCGGTCTGCTCGAATGGCAGGAAAAGGCGGTCACTCCTATCGTGAAACTCATGGGCTATCCGGAATGGATTACGTTCCGCGGAGAAACCCTCTCGAACATGCACAAACTCAACACCGTGGTCTACTCGCGCTTCTATGCCGACGACGACGCGGCGCGCACCCGCGACATCGAAGACAAATTCCGTCGCTGGTATGGAGGCGAGATGGAATCCACCATTCCCCGCCACGGATTGCTCGGTTTTGACATGGGCATGTATCTGCTGCAAAACCTCGACTCGCTCCAAAGCGGTTCCTACGACGGCGTGCAGAACGGCTTTGCTTTCCGCAAGACCCCCGACAGCCGCGGGGCGGCAAATTCCGTGCTCTACCTCGTGCACTTCCGCCCGGGCGGTGTAACTGAAAAAATCAAGTTGTGATGCGGTTACGACTGATATTGTTTGCTCTCATCGCGTGGTGCTTCGGCCTTCAGGCCATGGCGCAACGCGAATATTCGCCAAACCTGGCTCTCGGCGTGAAAGCCGGCGCCACGCTCGGACGCATGTCGTTCTCGCCCGAAGTGCATCAGAAATTCGTGCAGGGCTTCGAGGCAGGTTTCAAAGTGCGCTACACCGAGGAAAAGATTTTCGGCCTCATTGCCGAGCTCAACATCTCGCAGCGCGGTTGGGCCGAGGATTTCGCCCGCGACGAGGCTCCCGAATTTTCCTACAAGCGCCACCTCACCTATCTCCAGCTCCCGCTGCTCACCCACATCTATTTCGGCAGCCGGAAGGTGAGAGGTTTCATCAATCTCGGCCCCGAAGTGGGATACCTCATTTCCGACCGCATCTCCGCCAATTTCGACTACGAAAACTACGGCTCGATACAAGGCTTCCCGCAAGGCTACCGCACCAACGAGCAGCTCCGCAAGAAGATTGAAAACAAGTTTGACTACGGCATTGCGGGGGGCGCCGGCATCGAACTCCTGTTTCGCGACCGCCACTCGGTGATGCTCGAAGGCCGCTACTACTTCGGACTCGGCAACATCTACAAAGCTTCGAAGAGCGACTTTTTCGCAGCCTCGCGCACGAGTGCTATCGAGATTACGTTAAGCTACATGTTCAGAGTGAGATAACCCCATGATAACAGTCCTCCCGCCTACGGTCGAAGAGATACAGCTCTGGTGTGGACGCGCCGTCAGCGTGTCGCTCCCCACCGGACCGTTCGAGTCGCCCCTGCGGGTGGCCGAGGGTACGGACATCACTCTCGTAGCTCGCCGGCGGGGATATGCCGACGTCATCTTTCAGGGCGTGGCCGTGCGCGACAACGCACCCGTATCGCTCGAGCGTTTTCCCTCCGACGCGTGGTGGAAGCACATCGACAAAGAAGATTTCCGCGTGGTCGACGACCATGACGGCACCTACCTTGCCGATGCCGACGTAAAACCAACGGATGGCAAATGGGTGCGTTCCGAACGCGATTTGGGTGGGGTAGAGGTGAAGGTGAGAGTCAACGGCTACGAACCCTTCTGCCGCCGCTGTGACCTGACCCTCGCACCTCCTTACGTCATCAAGGTGTCGCGCTGTCAGCAGAAGGTGACACTCCCCGTCGAGCTTGACAACGGCCGCGTGGGGCAGATGATTCTCAAAGGCGTCGACATCTCCGAGGCAAATCCGCGCCTCGCGGGTTACACCCTCTCGCAAGGCCGACTTGTCTACGCGCCTCCCGCCCCCGAAGCCAGGACGCCGCAGACCCCAGCCGCGACCGCGCAATCGTCGTCGCGACTCTCATTCGTGACCGGATTTCTTTCGGGACTCCTCGCAGCCGGCATCGCCATGCTCTGCTATCTGATTTTCTTTCTGTAACGCAACGTTACTTCCATACATTTCTTTTCATATTCATATTATATCATGTTTACCAAAATTCTTTCCACATTCGGCATGATAGGAGCGCTCATCTGCTCGGCATGCACAGGCAAACATTCGTCGGCACGCGAAAACGCCGCCGATCGCGACTCGACGTTTACCAACGTCAAACACCCCGACTGGAGCCGCAACGCCGTAATCTACGAAGTCAATCTCCGTCAGTTCACCGACAGCGGCACCGTCACCGCCTTCGCATCCCACCTGCCCCGGCTCAAAGACCTCGGCGTCGATATCCTCTGGATGATGCCAATCCATCCCATCAGCAAGGTCGACCGCAAGGGCACCCTCGGCAGCTATTACGCCGTGGCCGACTACACCGCATTCAATCCCGAATTCGGTACCATCGACCAGTTCAAACAGATGGTCGACCAAGCCCACAAGCAGGGCATGAAGGTGATACTCGACTGGGTGCCCAACCATTCCGGGCGTGACAACCGCTGGGTGACGGAACACCCCGACTGGTATGAAAAAGACTCGCTCGGCAACATGGTGGGCGTCTACGACTGGACCGACGTCTATTGCTTCGACTACTCGAATCCCGAAATGCGTCAGGGCATGATTGACGCAATGAAATTCTGGCTCACCGAAGTGGGCGTCGACGGTTTCCGTTGCGACGTGGCCGGAGAAGTGCCCACCGACTTCTGGGACGAAGCCCGTCCGCAGCTCGAAGCAGCCAAGCCCGACGTGTTCATGCTCGCCGAAGCCAGCAAACCCGAACTTCAGAAAAACGGTTTCGACATGGGCTACAACTGGCCCATGAAAGACCTCTTCAGCGAAATCGCCGCCACGGCCGGACAGTACACCTTCAAAGACAAAGATGGCCACGTCCGCACATTCCCCGTCAAGCACGCCGCTGCCATCGACAGCCTCCTCGCCTCGCAGGCTGCCGAATATCCCAAAGACACCTACCTGATGAACATGGTGACCAACCACGACCTCAATTCGTGGGAAGGCACCGAGTTTGAGCGCCTCGGCAATCTCACCGGAGCCTTCGCCGTGCTCTCTTACACCCTCCCCGGTATGCCCCTCATTTACACCGGTCAGGAGACAGGCATGAACCGCGCTTTCGAATTCTTTGAGAAAGACAAAGCTCCCGAGTGGGAACCCCGCAACGAATACTTCGAATTCTATCAGAAACTCAACGCCCTCAAACATTCGCGCCGCGAACTCGCAGCCGGAGTCGAGGGTGGCGAGCTGGTCAGCTATCCCGCCGTGTCGCCCGACATCTACGCATTCTCGCGCGAGAAAGACGGGTCGAAAATCGTGGTGCTCACCAACCTCGGCGCCGCAAACGCCGACGTCAAATTCAATGGTGATGCTCCAGCAGTCGACAGCATGACAGACTACTTCACCGGCGCCGCAGCGGCCATTCCCGCCTCGCTCGCTCCCGGCGAATACCTCGTGTTCGTAAGCAAGTAATCCTCCCATCCTCACACACATGACAGCGCACGGGGCGTTCGCCCGTGCGCCTGTCCATTAATCTTTTACACTTCCTTACACGAAAATGAAAAACATCTGTTTGCCCTCATTGCTCGCGGCTGCCGCAGCCATGTCGGGCTCGGCGCAGACCATCGTCGAGACACCCGCCTACAGCTGGCACGGCGATACCATCACGCAGGGCGTTTTCATGGCCACCGCACCTTCGGCCAATCAAATCGTATCGACCTACTCGGCCCAGCCGGGCTACTACATGGGTATCGACAAAGAATGGAAGCTGAAAAACGACATCTCGTCCTACCCGCAGCTCTCCACCCCCAACCATCTGCACGAAGCTATCTACAACATGGGGCTCGACGAAATGGTCAACGCCGTTGAGCCCGACACCACCCTCCGCACAGGTAAGGAGTGGGCCGGCGTCTGGACCCGCGACGTCTCCTATTCAATCCTCCTCTCCATGGCCTACATGCAGCCCGAGGCCTCGATGATTTCGCTGCGCCGCAAAGTCGACTCGCTCGGAAGAATCATTCAGGACACTGGCAGCGGCGGCGCATGGCCCGTGTCGACCGACCGCCAGATTTGGTGTGCCGCCGCCTGGGAGGTCTACAAGGTCACCGGCTCGCAGGAATGGCTCGAATTCATCTACCCCGTCATGAAACGCTCGCTCGAAACCGACCGCGCCGCGTTCTACGACACCGAAACAGGGCTCATCAAAGGCGAGACCTCGTTTATCGACTGGCGCGAGCAGAGCCATCCGCGCTGGATGCAGTGTGCCGACATCTTCAACACCGAAACCCTGTCGACCTCCGTGGTCCACGCCGAAGCTTGGAAAGTGCTTTCAGAAGCCGCCGCGCTCCTCGGCAAAAAGAAGGAGTCTGACGAGGCCATGCAGCAGAGCCGCGAGATAGCCGAAGCCATCAACAAGTATCTCTGGATGCCCGACAAAGGCTACTACGCCATGTATCTCTACGGGCGCGACAACCTCACGGTCAATCCCCGCGCCGAAACCCTCGGCGAGTCGCTCGCCATCATGTGGAACGTCGCGCCCGAGGAGCGCGCCCGGCTCATCACCGAAAACAACCCCGTCACCCCCTTCGGCGCGACAATTTTCTTCCCGCAGATTGCCGACATCCCTTCCTACCATAACAAATCGCTCTGGCCGTGGGTAGGCGCATGGTGGGCGCTCGCCAACGCCAAGGCCGGCAATGCCCGCGGCGTGATGCTCGCTTTCGGCTCGGTGTTCCGCCCGGCGGCGCTCTTCTGCACCAACAAGGAAAACTTTAACATCGAAAACGGCGACATCGCCACCGAGCTCAATTCGTCGAACATGCTGTGGTGTCTCAGCGGCAACATCGCGATGACCCACAAAATACTCTTCGGCATACATTTCGACACCGACCGCCTGACGTTTGCCCCGTTTGTGCCCGAACCCCTCGCCGCCAAACGCACACTGACCGGTTTCCCCTACCGCGGCGCCAAGCTCAACATCACAGTCAGCGGCCACGGTTCGCGCATCGCGTCGTTCCGCGTCAACGGCCGCGACCATGAGCCGGCCATCACAGCCCGCGAGGCAGCCAAGGCCAAGACCCCGATTGAAATCGAAATCGTCATGGCCGACAACGCCCTTCCCCCGATGAAGGTCAACGAGACGACCAACCTCAACGCCCCTCTCACGCCAATCTCCCGCCTCGACGGCACGACGCTGGTCTGGAATCCCATCGAATACATCGGGCATTACGTCATCGTCAAGGACGGCGAGCGCATCGCCACTACCCATGCCACAACCTTTGACGCTTCAGCCCCCGGCGAATACCAGGTGATAGGTGTGGCCGACGACGGCACGGAAGGTTTCGCCTCCGAACCGATGTCTACCCGTCAGTCTGTCGTCGTCAAGGTAGGCCCGACGAGCAACGACAAGACTTCCGTGCTCACCGTGCCCGTTGAAGTCCCCGCTGCGGGCGATTACTACATCTCGCTCGACTACGCCAACGGCAACGGCCCGGTCAACACCGAAAACAAGTGTGCCATCCGCACGCTTTCGGTCGACGGGAAACGTGCCGGCCTGATTGTAATGCCTCAGCGCGGCCGCGAAAACTGGGATGAATACGGCATGTCAAACTCGGTCAAAGTGGCCCTCACCCCAGGCGAGCACACTCTCACCATCGACTTCCGACCCGAAAACGAAAACATGAACATCACGACCAATCAGGCCGTAGTTCGCTCGGTGGTCCTCACCCGCGCCGACTGATTTCTTCGGTTTCCCGCAAAACTTAGTGCGCCGACCCTTCCTCGCGAGGGTCGGCGCGTTTTGTCTTAATTTTGATTGAGTAAAAAGAAATGCGTAATTTTGCAGAGAATTTCTCAAGACTTATATACAATGGAAGAAACAACCACCGGTCTTGACTATGCTCACGGCCGGATTTCAACTCTCTTTCGAAAAATCTTCATCCCGACGCTGCTCGGCATGATGTTTACGGCTCTTATCACAATCGTCGACGGCGTTTTCGTCGGGCAGGGCGTCGGCCCCGAGGGCATCGCTGCGGTCAATATCATCGCGCCACTCTACATGGTTTCCACCGGCATCGGGCTGATGCTCGGCATTGGCGCTTCAGTGGTGTGCGGCATGTGTCTCGCCGGGCGCAACAATGCTCGTGCCAACGCCGTGATGTCGCAGGCGTTTCTCGCCGGGACAGCCGTAATGGCTCTTATCGTGGCGTGTTCGCTGCTCTTCACCGCGCCTGTGGCACGTCTGCTCGGCAGCTCCGACCTTCTCATGCCACTTGCCGTCGACTATCTCGCATGGCTCATGCCGGGCTGCCTTTTTCTGACGTGGAGCAGCATCGGCATGATGGTGATTCGTCTCGACGGTTCGCCCAAATATGCCATGATGATTAATATCATTCCAGCCGTGCTCAACATCATTGGCGACTATGTGCTGATATTTCCCTGCGGCATGGGTGTCAAAGGGGCGGCCGTGGCCACTGCCGCAAGTCTTGTGGTCGGAGGCGTCATGGCCATTGCCTATTTCCGTTTCTCCTACGTGCTGCGTCTCACCAAATCCATGCAGGGCTTCGTCGGCAATCTTGCCCGCGTGGCAGCGATAGGCTCGTCGGCGTTTGTCACCGAGATTGCCATGTCGGTGATGATGCTCACGGGCAATTTAATATTTATGCGCTACTTCGGCGAACCCGGTGTGGCTGCCTACAGCATAGCCTGCTATCTGTTTCCGCTCATGTTTATGATGAGCAACGCCGTGGCACAGTCTGCTCAACCCATCATCAGCTATAACAATGGTATTTCCGCAATGGGGCGCGTACGCGAGGCGTTTGCCGTCAGTCTCAGAGTGGCGATGGTGTGTGGCCTGATTGTGACTACGGCCATCGTTCTGGGTGCCCCCGGCATTGTCGGAATGTTTATTCCTACATCATCCGCGGCTGGGGTGATAGCTTGCAAGGGACTGCCGATTTTCGCGACGTGTGCCGTGTTTTTCGCAGTCAACATCGCTTTCATCGGCTACTTTCAGAGTCTGGGGTTGGCGATGCGAGCCATGATTCTCACCCTGCTGCGCGGAATGGTCTTTCTGGTGCCTCTCTTCTACCTCCTTCCGGCTCTGTTTCCAGAGTGGGGTATGTGGGCGGCCATTCCCGCCTCCGAGGCCGTGACGCTCGTGGTGATTCTGGCTACCCGCCGTCGGACTGCACCGTGACCCGCAGCTATGCGAAATCGGCAAAATTAGAAAGGGAGACCGCCCGGTGTGGCAGTCTCCCTTTCTTAGCGATTGGAGTGCGAAGGGATTACTCCTCGGCGTAGGTCTCCTTGATGAGGTTGACGCAGAGCGAGCCCACGATGAGCAGCACGCCTGCTATGACGAGCATCAGGGGCTGCGAACCGCCGGCGAGGTGAAGAATTACGCCGCCGAGGGCTGCGGCCACAATCTGAGGCAGACAGATGGTGCCGTTGAAAAGTCCGAGGTAGGTGCCCATGTTTTCACCGGTAATCGAATTGGTGAGGATGGTGAAGGGGAGCGCGAGCATGGCGGCCCAGGCGCAACCGATGAGCGCGTAGCTTGCGAAAAGCACATACTGATTGGTGATGAAGAACACCGAGATGAAACCGATGCCGCCGAACAGGAGCGAGAGGGCGTAGATGGCTTTATGGCTCTTGAAGCGGGGGATGAACACGGCCCAGATGACCGAGCCTACAGCCTGAACGGCGAAAAGCACGCCCACCCAGTTACCGGCCGTTTGATAGGCTTCGGAGGCGGTGTCGGTCGTGCCCCACACGTTGGCGGCGATGGCGCCGGGGGTGTAGGTCCACATATACATGAATGCTGCCCAGCAGAAGAACTGCACGAGACCGACGGTCCAGAAGGTCTTGGGTGCATGGCGAAGCAACGACAACATGCCTTCGCGGCGCGTTTCCTTAGTCTGTTCCTTGATGCCGTGGAATTTTGCGTATTCCTTAGGCGGCATCTCGCGGATGAACACAAACGAGTAGACCACGCAGCACACGAGGATAGCGGCTCCGATGTAGAACGAGTAGGTCACTGTGTCGGGCACCTGGCCTTGAGGTGCAAGGTTGCTGATGCCGATAGCGGTCAGTGTGATAGGAGCGAGATAGCCCACGAGCGAGCCGGCGTTGCAGAGAAACGACTGTATGGAGTAGGCGAGTCCCTTCTGGCGCTCGTTGACGTTGTCGCCCACGAGCATCTTGAACGGCTGCATGGCCATATTAATAGATGTGTCGAGAAACATCAGGGCGACGAAGCCGAACACCATCGCGCCGCCCACCGTGAAGCCGAACGAGCCGGCGTTGGGGAGCAGACACATCACGATGACGGCTATGGCTGCGCCGAGCAGAAGGTAGGGCAGACGGCGTCCGAGGCGGTTCCACGTGCGGTCGGAGGCGGCTCCTACGAAGGGTTGCACGATGATACCCATGAGCGGGGGGAGTATCCAGAAGTAGCTGAGCGAATGAGGGTCGGCGCCGAGGGTGGCGAAGATGCGCGAGATGTTGGCGCTCTGCAGCGCGTAGGCTATCTGGACACCGAAGAAGCCAAACGAGAGGTTCCACAGCTTCCAGAATGAAAGGTCGGGTTTGGGATGAGCCGGATGCATTGTTGATGTTGTGATTTTGAGAGTTTGGAAAGAAAGTAAGTATGTCATGGTGTCCGTTTCGATGCCGGTCGGCGTCTTGCGGACAGATTTTTCTGTGTTCTGACTCAGCGCTCGGGTCTGCTTATTCGGCTTCGGCGGCGAGGGCGTTGAGCATCGCGATTTCCTGCGGCCAGAGGTCGGGCTCGGGCGTTTCGAGTATCAGGGGGATGTTGTCCACGCGGCTGTCGGTCATCAGGCGGCGCCAGAAGTCGGGGCCGAGGAGTCCGGTGCCGATAGGGGCGTGGCGGTCGACGTGGCTGCCGAGTGTCTTGAGGGTGTCGTTGAGGTGCATTCCGCAAAGATACTCCGGCCCGATTACCCTGTCGAATTCCTCCCACATGGCTGCATAGCCTTCGGGCGTGGCGATGTCGTAGCCCGCGGTGTAGGTGTGGCAGGTGTCGATACACACTCCCACGCGGCTCTTGTCTTTCACTCCGTCGATGATGCGTGCTATCTGGGCGAACGTGAAGCCCAGGTTCGACCCCTGCCCGGCGGTGTTTTCTATCACCGCCTTCACGCCGTCGGTTTCGGCCAGCAGCAGGTTGAGGCTTTCGGCTATCAGGTCGAGACATTCGTTTTCGTCAATCATTTTGAGATGCGACCCGGGGTGGAAGTTGAGCATCGTCAGCCCGAGTTGTTGACAGCGCAGCAGTTCGTCAAGAAACGCCTCGCGGCTCTTGGCGAGTTTCTCGGGGTCGGGCGCGCCGAGATTGATGAGGTAGCTGTCGTGGGGGAGTATCTGCCCCGGTTCGAAACCGAGTTCCTCGCAGTTGGCCTTGAAAGCGGCGATATC
Organism: Duncaniella sp.; assembly: GCA_029056055.1. Taxonomy (GTDB): domain Bacteria; phylum Bacteroidota; class Bacteroidia; order Bacteroidales; family Muribaculaceae; genus Duncaniella. The sequence continues at coordinate 7,810 of JAIDCC010000058.1, read as the reverse complement.
TTTTGCCGTCAGGGCTTTCGAGCGCCATCGCGCCGGGTTGCGGGTGAAGAGGGCAAACGAGCGCGCGCCTATCGCGGCGGCGTTGAGCGGAGCTTGAGCCACTCCGTTTTCTGTAGATACATGCGCACCTATGAATTTCATAAGTCGTGTTTATGGGGGTGTGGAAAGATGGGACTGTAAGTATAATTATTTGGTCAAAATTGCCGCAGCGAAATTTTGACCGTGACTTTATGCTGCAAATTTAAGAAAAAATCCGTATCTTTGCAAGAAATTTTGTCGCTGATGCAGGAGGCGGACACTCCACGGTAGGAACATTTAAATCTATTTAACTCTAAGACCGCCGCGAGTCAGCGTTGTAAAACCCAATAGCAATGGCACAGAAACCCTCCATACCCAAAGGTACACGTGACTTCTCTCCCGCCGAAATGGCCCGTCGCAACTATATTTTTTCTACCATCCGCGAAGTGTTCGGTCTCTACGGTTTTCAGCAGATTGAAACGCCCGCTATGGAAAATCTTTCCACTCTCATGGGAAAGTATGGCGACGAAGGCGACAAGCTTCTTTTCAAGATTCTCAACTCCGGCGATTTTCTCAAAGGGGTGAGCCCGGAGCAGATTGCCGAGGGGGCTTCCAACCGTCTCGCCGGCGCTCTGTGCGAAAAAGGTCTGCGCTACGACTTGACCGTGCCTTTCGCCCGTTTCGTCGTGATGCACCGCGCCGAGCTCAATATGCCTTTCAAGCGCTATCAGATTCAACCCGTTTGGCGCGCCGACCGTCCGCAGAAGGGGCGCTATCGCGAGTTCTATCAGTGTGACGCCGACGTCGTGGGCAGCGACTCGCTCCTCTGCGAGACCGACCTCCTCCAGCTCGTCGACGACGTGTTTGCCCGTCTCGGCATCCGCATCGTCATCAAGCTCAACAACCGCAAGGTGCTCTCTGGCATAGCCGAGGTCATCGGTGCCCCCGAGAAGATTGTCGACATCACTGTGGCTATTGACAAAATCGACAAAATCGGTCTCGACGCTGTCAAGGCCGAACTCATCGAGCGCGGACTCTCTGCCGAGGCCGTCGAGGCTGTCGTGCCCATAATCACTCTTTCGGGCACCAACGCCGAGCGTCTCGACGCTCTCGAAACGCTGCTCGCTTCAAGCCCGACAGGTCTCGAAGGTGTCAGGGAACTGCGCTTCGTAATGGACACCACTGCGGCTCTCGGGCTCCGCGCCGTGCTCGAACTCGACGTCTCTCTGGCCCGCGGCCTCAACTACTACACCGGCACCATCATCGAGGTCAAGGCTGCCGACGTGGCCATCGGCTCGATTACGGGCGGCGGTCGCTACGACAATCTCACCGGCGTCTTCGGTGCCCCCGGCCTTTCGGGTGTAGGCATCTCGTTTGGCGCCGACCGCATCTACGACGTGCTCAACACCCTCGACCTCTATCCCGCGTCGCTTTCCTCTTCGGTCAAGGTGATGTTTGCCAACCTCGGCGAGCAGGAAGCCATGGCCTCGCTGCGTCTCATCAAGGAGGTCCGCGCCGCCGGCATCTCGGCCGAACTCTATCCCGAAGCCGCCAAAATGAAAAAGCAGATGAGCCGTGCCGACGCTCTCGCCGTGCCTTTCGTGGCCATCATCGGCTCCGATGAACTCGCACGCCGTGAAGTGACCCTCAAAGACATGACCTCCGGCACGCAGACTGCCGTGGGCTTCGATGATTTTGTCTCAACTCTGGCCAACGCCTGACCTTTCACCTTCCCTACGCCGTGATTATTTCCGAATTCATAGAGACCTTCGGGCGATATTGCATCTTCATGACCCGCGTCATGGGGCGCCCCGACCGTTTCCGCACTTTTCTGAAGCGCACTGTCGACGAAGTCACCAAACTCGGCGTCGACTCTATCCCTCTGGTCATTATCATCTCGCTCTTCATCGGCGCGGTGATGACCATTCAGATGCAGCTCAACATTTCGTCGCCGCTCATTCCATCCTATTCTACGGGTCTGGCCACGCGCGAAATCATCCTGCTTGAGTTTTCCAACTCTATCCTCTGCCTCATTCTGGCAGGCAAAGTGGGGTCGAACATCGCTTCTGAAATCGGCACCATGCGCGTCACCGAGCAAATCGACGCCCTCGACATCATGGGCATCAACTCGGCCAATTTCCTCGTGCTCCCCAAGGTGGTGGGCTTCCTGATTTTCATGCCCGTGCTCGTGCTGTTCTGCATCTTCACGTCGTTTCTCGGAGGCGTGTTCATCGCTGCGTTCACCGACCTCATCCCCCTCAATCAGTTCATCTACGGCATCCAGACCATGTTTCAGGAATGGTATGTGTGGTATGGTCTGATTAAGTCGCTCTTCTTCTCGGTCATCATCACTTCCGTGGCCTCGTTCTACGGCTACTATGTCAAGGGCGGTTCGCTCGACGTCGGCAAGGCTTCCACCAACGCCGTCGTGGCTTCGAGCATCCTCATTCTCTTTGCCGACGTCATCCTCACCAAACTCCTCCTGCAATGATTGAGATAAAAAATCTGGTCAAGGCCTTCGACGGCAAGACCATCCTCCACGACATCTCCTGCACGTTTGAGACCGGTAAGACCAACCTCATCATCGGTCAGAGCGGCTCGGGAAAGACCGTCATGCTCAAGTCTATGGTGGGGCTCATCACCCCCGACCGCGGTGAGATTCTTTTCGACGGGCGTAACCAGCTCACCATGTCGAGCTCCGAACGCAAGCAGCTGCGCACCGAAATCGGTATGCTCTTTCAGGGTTCGGCGCTCTTCGACTCCGAGACCGTCCTCGGCAACGTCATGTTTCCGCTGCGCATGTTTTCGGGCATGTCGGCCGCCGAAATCAAAGAACGCGCCCAGTTTTGTCTGGAGCGCGTCAAGCTCAAAGGCGCCGACGACAAGTATCCCTCAGAAATCTCCGGCGGTATGCAGAAACGTGTGGCCATCGCCCGCGCCATCGCCCTCAATCCCAAGTATCTCTTTTGCGACGAGCCGAACTCAGGTCTCGACCCCCGCACCTCTATCGTCATTGACGAATTGCTCACCGATATCACCCACGAGTATAACATCACTACCGTCATCAACACCCACGATATGAACTCCGTGCTCGGCATCGGCGAGAACATCATCTTTCTCAACCGCGGCCATCGCGAATGGGTGGGCGATATGCACAAAATATATCACACGTCAAACGAGGCGCTCAACACCTTCGTCTTTGCCAACGACCTCTTCCAGAAAGTCAAGGCCTACGTCCTCTCCAACGAGAAGCCCTATCCCCCTACTAACTGAATTCCCAAGACCAAAATATGTCAAGACGTTCTCCTATAGTAACTGTCGACTCTATTAATACGAAAGAAGCTCTTGAAGCCATCCCCGACTACAACGAACTCCCGGTGGTGGCTACCCGCAATTTTGTGCTTTTCCCCGGGGTGTCTTTTCCTATCCAACTCACCCGCGAGGCCTCCATCCGCGTCTGCGAGGCTGCCGAAGAGCAGGATTTCTTCGTGGCTGTGGTCTGTCAGAAAGACCCCGAAATCGGGTTTCCCACTTTCGGCGACCTCTATGATTATGGTGTCGTGGCGCGCGTGATGAAGGTCATCGAGTTGCCCGACGGCGAGAAGACCGCTATTCTCGCCGGTGCCTCGAAAATCAAACTCAAGTCTCCCGTGACTTGCTCTCGTGTACCCGGCGAACTCGCCGTGGCCGCCATTCCGGTGTCCGAGCAGAAGCCTCGCGACACCGACCCTATGTTTGTCGTCATGCTCGATATGCTCCGCAATGCTTTCAAGCGTGTCAAGGAGGCCGAAAGTGACGAGCGCCAGCCCGACGGAATGGATTTCTCCGGCGTTGAAGACCCCGTGCTTCTCGTCAATCTGATTTCCACCAACGCGCCTGTCGACCCTCTCTCCAAGCTCGAGATGCTCCGCAAGCGTCGCATCAAAGACCGCACTTACGAGCTCCTCGCGGCTCTCGACCGCACCGAGCAGATTCTTCGCCTGCGAGACGAGGTGCGTCAGCGCACGCATCATCTGATGAGCGGGCAGCAGCGCCGTCAGTTGCTCCAGACTCAATACGATGCCCTGCGTGCCGAGCTTTTCGGCGCCGGTAACGATGACGATTTGGCCGAACTCTCCAAGCGTGCCGAGAGCGTCAACTTCCCCGACTCCGTGCGCAAGACTTTCCGGAAGGAACTCGACAAGCTCACGAAGTATCCTCCGCAATCGCCCGACTATGCCACGCAGTACAGCTATCTCGACTTGCTCCTTTCGCTCCCCTGGGGCACTTTCTCCGACCTCAACACCGACTTCAAGGAGGCCGAGAACGTGCTCGACCGCGACCACTACGGACTCGAGAAAGTCAAGGAGCGCGTGCTCGAGCAGCTGGCCGTGATGATGAACACCCCCGATGCCCCCGCGCCCATCATCTGCCTCGTCGGCGCCCCCGGCGTGGGCAAGACTTCGCTCGGCCAGTCCATCGCTTCGGCTCTCGGTCGCAAGTATCAGCGCGTGTCGCTCGGTGGTGTCCATGACGAAAGCGAAATCCGCGGCCATCGACGCACCTACATCGGCGCTATGCCGGGTCGCATCATTGATGCCATCAAACGCTCCGGCACCTCAAATCCCGTGCTCCTCCTCGACGAGATTGACAAACTCGGCGACGGCGTGAAGGGCGACCCCTCGTCGGCTCTCCTCGAAGTGCTCGACCCTGAGCAGAACGTCCGTTTCCACGACAATTACGTCGACATCGACTACGACCTCTCGAAGGTGCTTTTCATTGCCACGGCCAACACTCTCGCCTCCATTCAGCAGCCTCTGCTCGACCGCATGGAGGTCATCGACATCTCCGGCTACCTGCCCGAAGAGAAAGTCGAGATTGCCCGCCGCCACCTCATCCCCCGCGCTGCCGAGGCCAACGGCTTCCGTCCCGACGAGGTGACGTTCGAGCCTGACGCCCTTATGCGCATCATCGAGAGCTACACCGCCGAGAGTGGCGTCCGTCAGCTCGAAAAGTCTATCAAGAAGATCCTCCGTGCCATTGTGCTCCGCAAGATGCGCGGCTCCGATTTCTCGCTTTCCGTCTCTCCTGCCGACGTGCGCGAGATGCTCGGCGTGGCGCGTTTCACCCCCGACCGTTACGAAGTGGCCGGTGTCCCCGGTGTGGCCGTCGGCCTCGCATGGACGGCTGTCGGTGGCGAAATCCTGTTCATCGAGGCTTCGTTCACCCCCGGAAAGGGCGACCGTCCCACTCTGACAGGCAACCTCGGCGACGTTATGAAGGAAAGCGCCGTCATTGCCATGCAGGTGGTGCGCAAGCGCGTCGACCTCTCCGGCCGCGACATTGAGTGGCTCGATTCTCATTCTCTCCATATCCATGTGCCCGAAGGTGCTATCCCCAAGGATGGGCCCTCGGCCGGAATCACCCTCGCCACGGCTGTCATGTCGGCTCTCTCCGGTGTGCCTGTCCGCGAGCGCCTCGCCATGACCGGCGAACTCACCCTGCGCGGCAAGGTGCTCCCCGTCGGTGGCATAAAGGAGAAGATTCTCGCCGCTAAGCGCGCCGGCATCTCCGACATCATCCTTTGCGAAGACAATCGTAAGGACCTAGAAGAAATCCGTCCTTCCTATCTCGAAGGCGTCACTTTCCATTTTGTCAAAACCATCACCGACGTCTGGGCTATTGCCCTACCCGGTCTGCAAAGCTCGTCGAAATGAAGAAAATCCTGCTTAACGTGCTCGGCATGGTTGCCGCTTTTTTCGTTGTGCTCTGGCTCACATCTCTGTGGCTCGATTCTTGGACCCGTCACGGCGACACAATCACCGTCCCCTCGGTGCGCTCGCTTTCCTATTCCGAGGCTCTCGACGCTCTTCATGCCGAAGGCCTCGTGGGCTGCATCAGCGATTCCGTCTATGACTCCCGCACTGCGCCCGGCACTGTCATCGAGCAAAATCCCAAGGTCGGCACCGTCGTCAAGGAGGGCCGCGAGGTTTTCCTCGTCATCAACGCCCTTTCGCCTAAGACGGTCACTCTCCCCGCATTGACCGACATTTCTCTGCGTCAGGCGCGTTCCATCCTCGATGGTCTCGACATCAAAAACGTCACCGTACGTACTGTTCCCAGCGATTTCAAAGATCTCGTTCTAAGCGTGCTCTACAACGGAACACGCGTCTCGGCCGGCGCTCGCGTCCCCGTCACTGCCAACATCGTCCTCGAGGTCGGCGAAGGTGCCCCCGAAATCTTCTCCGACTCAATCCCCGACAGCACCGACGCCACGACTCCCTCCGACCATCTCGACCTCTTCTGACACGCTCCGACGGCCCCCGCGCCGTCACCACTGCGGCGTCAGCCCGGAGCCGTCTGATAACCCCGCTCCCGACACTTTGCAAAAATAACACATCTCTTCTCCGCGAAGGTGCGATAATCACCGAATCGCCCTCCGCACTCTCTCCAATCGTCAAAAATGCCCTCATCCGATACCCGTCTCACAGAACTTTCCTCCGCCCCCATCGGACGGCTTCTTTTCCGCTACAGCCTCCCCGCCGTCACCGGTATGCTCGTCATGTCGCTCTACAACATCGTCGGGCGCATTTTCATCGGGCAGGTGGTCGGCCCTGACGCCATTGCCGGTCTCGCCGTGACTTTCCCTGTCATGAACCTCGAAGCCGCCCTCGGCGTGCTCATCGGTGCGGGCGGCTCGGCGCGTGTCTCCATTCTTCTCGGACAAAATCGTCTCGCCGACGCGCAGCGTGTCCTCGGCAACTCGCTCGTGCTTCTCTCTATCCTCATCTGTCTCTACCTCGGCGTCTTCACTCTCTTTCTCGACCCCATCCTCCGCGCGTTCGGTGCAAGCGAAGTCACTCTCCCTTACGCACGCGAATACATGCTCTACGTGCTCCCCGGTATTGCGTTGACCTCCTACGCCTTTACATTCAACAACTTCATGCGTGCCTCCGGCTATCCCGTCAAAGCCATGGTCACGATGTTCATCGGAGCGGCGGTCAACGTGGTGCTCGTGCCTGTGTTCATCTATCAGCTCCGTCTCGGCATCAAAGGCGCCGCGCTTGCCACAGATGCCTCGATGGCTCTCTCGGCTCTCTTCGTTTTTGCCCACTTTTTCCGACGCTCCTCCACACTCCGCTTCCTCCCCGACGCCTCGCTCTACCGCCTGCGTCTCCGCGTGGTCTGGTCAATCATCTCCATCGGCGCGGCTCCCTCGCTCGTCAACGCCGCCGCGTGTTTCATCAACGTGCTCATCAACAAGAGCCTTCTTACCTATGGCGGAGACACCGCAGTCGCCGCTGCGGGCGTCTTCGTCTCCTTCACGTCGCTCCTAACTCTTTTCGTCATCGGCATCTGTCAGGGCATGCAACCCATCGTCGGCTACAACTACGGTGCCGGATGCTACCATCGTCTGCGCCGCGCCTACCTCATTGCCGTCATCGTAGCCACAGCCGTTGTCACCACGGGCCAGCTTGTCGGACATTTCTTCCCCTACTACATCGCCCGTGCTTTCACCTCCGACGCCGAACTCATCTCGCAGACCGTCCGCTGTCTCACACTTGCAATGTCGGCTTTCCTATTCGTCGGATTCCAGATTGTCACCACCAACTACTTCCAGAGCATTGGCCGCGCCTCGCTCGCCATCATCCTCTCCCTCGCGCGACAAGTCATTTTCCTCATCCCGCTTCTCCTCGTTCTCCCCGCGCGCTACGGCCTCGACGGTGTTTGGATTTCATTCCCCGTCGCCGACTGCATGGCCACCCTCGTCACCCTCATCCTCATCCGCCGCGAATTCTCCCGCCTCTCCGCC
>JAIDCC010000057.1:10088-15431 GCA_029056055.1 Duncaniella sp. | reverse complement strand
ATAACACGGAATCCTATATTCCCTCTTGTCTGGTGGTCTCGTATTTTTGTATAAGATATTCGGATAATTCTTATAAAGGGATGGGGGATGGGGACGGGGATTCGGGATGCGGGCGCGAGACCTTAGAAAAAGAGATGCCCCTGCGGCAGATGGCTGCGGCAGGGGCTTGTTTTAAAGACTGGTGGGCATGGAGCCTACCTTATTATTAAAGACGCCTATGATTTGCGGGGGTATGACGGAGAGGGGGGTCAGAAGGGCGCGGGGGCGTCGTCGGTGGCCGAGGTGGCTCCGGAGATGTCGGCCGTGCCGCCGGTGAATGGCGACGAGACGGCGGGCACGAAGTCGGAGACGTCGGAATCGGTGTTCAGACGCGAGGCGCGTTGCCCCTGCCCCATCGGAGCGTCGTTGTCATCCCAGTTTTCAAAACGTGCGAAGCGCGATTTGAAGCGCATCTTGACGTCGTCGACACGACCGGAACGGTGTTTAGCAACGATAAATTCGGCCAGACCGCGGATGTCGTTGCCGGCGGCGTCCTGACCGGAGCGCATGTAGTATTCGGGGCGGTGGATGAAGCAGACGATGTCGGCGTCCTGCTCGATGGCGCCCGACTCGCGGAGGTCGGAGAGCTGCGGGCGCTTGCCGTCTTTAGAGTCGGCGCCACGGTTTTCGACGCTTCGGTTGAGCTGCGAGAGGGCCACGATGGGGATGTTGAGCTCCTTGGCAAGCTGTTTGAGCGAACGCGAAATCATGGAGACCTCCTGCTCGCGCGAGCCGAATTTCATGCCGGAAGCGTTCATGAGCTGGAGGTAGTCGATGATGATGAACGACACATTGTGCTCTCTGACCAGACGGCGCGCCTTGGTGCGGAGTTCGAAAATCGAGAGCGACGCGGTGTCGTCGATGTAGAGCGGAGCTGAGAAGAGGTTTTTGACACGCGCCATCAGCTGGTCCCACTCGACGGGCGAGAGCTGTCCCGACTTGATTTTCTCACCCTCAATCTCGCAGGTGTTCTGAATGAGACGGTTGACGAGCTGAAGGTTTGACATTTCGAGCGAGAAGATGGCCACCGGGATGTTGTAGGTGACGGCCATGTTCTTGGCCATCGAGAGGACGAACGCCGTTTTGCCCATGGCGGGGCGCGCCGCGATGATGATGAGGTCGGAGCGCTGCCAACCCGACGTGAGTTTGTCGAGCTCGTGGAAACCGGTCTCCAGACCCGAGAGACCTGAAGCGCGGTTGGCAGCAATCTGAATCTGCTCGATGGCGGCGTTGATGACGGGGTCGATTTGGGTGACGTCCTTCTTGACGTTGCGCTGCGAGATTTCAAACAGCTTGCCCTCAGCCTCCTGAAGAAGGTCGTCGACGTCGTAGCTTTCGTCGAACGCCTGCGCCTCGATGTTTGAAGCAAACTTGATGAGCTCGCGGGCGAGATACTTCTGCGCCACGAGACGGGCGTGGTATTCGACGTGGGCGCCCGACACCACGCGCCCCGTCAGCTCGGAGATGCGCAGCGGGCCGCCGGCCGCCTCAAGGTCGCCGTTCTGGCGGAGACGCTCGGTGACGGTGAGCATGTCGATGCTCTCCTGCGCCGCGCCGAGACTCTGGATGGCGGCGTAGATTTTCTGATTGGCCGGCTCGTAGAACGACTCCGGTTTGAGGAGGTCGCACACGGCGGTGTAGGCATCTTTCTCAAGCATGAGGGCGCCGAGCACGGCCTCTTCGATATCGAGAGCCGAGGGGGGAATACGGCCGCCGTGGTCGAACTTCGACACGTGGGCGGGCTTGTCTTTTGACTGAGGAGGCATTAGAGACTGATTCGGAAGGGGTTAAAAGAGTTAAAAATGAGAAGAGAGGCCGGGCTGAGCCCGACCGCGACGCCGATGGCCGTGAGGGCTTCGCGGCGGGAGGCCGCACAATCGCCGCCGCGGGCTCGGGGCGAAACGACCGGCGAAGGCCGTGAGGGCAGCGCCAGCGCAGCTGACGATAGTAGCCGAAAAAGCCCCGTGGCTTAAGGCTACGGGGCTCAAAGAGGTCTTGTCTGCCGGAGCGCGAAAACGTCAGCACCGACAGCAGCAAGCAGGCATGTTATGCCTCAGCGGGCTCAACGTTGATAAACTTGCGGCCTTCCTTGCCTTCGGTGAAGACAACCTTGCCGTTGATGAGAGCGAAGAGGGTGTGGTCCTTACCCATGCCTACGTTAAGGCCGGGGTGGTGGACAGTGCCACGCTGACGCTTGAGGATGTTGCCGGCTTTGCAATACTGACCGCCGAAAATCTTTACTCCGAGTCGTTTGCTTTCTGACTCACGGCCGTTCTTAGAACTGCCGACACCTTTTTTATGTGCCATGTTACTTTAGAATGATTTAGGGGGTTAATTGATTAAGCTACAACTTCCTTGATGAGCACCTTGGTGAAGTACTGACGGTGGCCGTTCTTACGACGGTAGCCTTTGCGACGTTTCTTCTTGAAGACGATGACCTTTTCGCCCTTTACGAGGGGAGTGAGGACTTCGCAAACGACTTTGGCACCTTCGATGACGGGGGCACCTACTTTGACAGTTTCGTCGGTCTGGGCGAGGAGGACACGGTCGAATTCAACGGTGTCACCTTCTTTGGCGCCTTCGCCGAGATAGTGAACATACAGGAACTTTTCGGGTTCGGCCTTGAACTGCTGTCCCTGAATTTCTACGATAGCGTACATCGGAAATTGATAGATTTACAGATGATTACCGGCAGGCGAGAGCCACTTTGGCGCTACTTGTCCGAGCCTGTCACGGCATAATTCGGACGCAAAATTACACATTTCCCCCGTGATATGCAAATTTCCGCCCATCTTTTTCAAAAAAAATTCTCAATAATGAATGACGAGACGATTTTTACATTCGCACCCTTTTACCCCCTCTGGAAATGCGGTAGATTTTTTCACGAATGCTTCTTGCGCTCTTGTCGGCGAGCACGAATTCTCTCATACATGGTTGTATAATATTTTATCAGGCTATCCACGTAAGAATCTTTAATCTTGCTTATGGAAACAGTATCCTTGGCTGCAAGCAATTGCTTTATGTAAAAATCAGTGGCAATATCGGAGAACGAAATCGTATCGTGAGCGACATTCTTTTCGGAAATGACAAATCTGGAGAGATATGCTTCGGGATACGGTTGTTCAAAGAGATATGTCGAATCGCAAAACTCGCGAATCTTCGAACTAATTTGCTTGATATTATCAGTATCCCATTGAGTCAGCAGCATTTTGTGCACCATGAAAAGGTTCGGTCTCGCGTATTCCATACCCGGCTCGTAAGAATCGTTAAAACAGAATTTAAAAGTAAGAGTGTCATTGCAATCGAATATACACATCCATCCGTCTGATTTCTCCCAAATGAAAACTGTATCTTCTGATGGAATATCCCACTTCAGAGATAAATCTTTCAGACTATCTATCCTGCTCCAATATCTCGACGGTTCGTGTTGAGAAAATTCCCTGCGATGAATGGAGAGCAGATCATACATTGTGGCCGGCCGTGGGCGTCCACATCCGCTCAAGGAGACCAAGATTGCTATTAAAACCAACCGGACGAAATGATAATTCATAAGTGAGAATATTTTTACTCAAATTTTGGGATATTGCATTTTGTTTTCACAGATTTTCATACCACGGAGCTACCGGAATGGTCGTTGGCATACATCAGAGAGACGCTCAACAGAGGCAGTGCGGTGATGAAATATTTTATTTCTGTAACTTTCAGGCGTTTAGAATCTGTTGAGGATCCAGACGGTTGCCCCTTTCGGATTGCTGATGCAAGTTACTGAATTTCTATTATAAATGCAAACTTTCCGGGAGAAAAAGATGGTATCAAAATTTTGAGAGGATTTTCTGTTGGAATTGGGGAAAATGTGCTAACTTTGCGGGCAAAGAAAATTCTCATGCGAAAAATTGGAGCTTACATATTAATCGCGCTCGCCGCCGCCACGGCGAGATGCGGACGCGAGACATTCCGGGCGCCTGAAGGCACTCCCCTATCGTCGGGATGGATGGCCGACACGCTGACGCCGGGGTTTGAAATGCGCTACGTCAGACAGGCAGATGACTATTCGGGCGAGGTGCGCTCGACGGTGATACGCCGCACGGCCGAGGGGTCGAAGCGCGGGGTGCTCTACGTGCACGGCTTCAACGATTACTTCTTTCAAGCCGAGATGGCCAACAGATTTGTCGACTCGGGATATAGTTTCTATGCCGTAGACCTGCGCAAGTACGGGCGTTCACTCATGGAGGGGCAGCGACCGTTTGAGGCGCGCGACATGCGTGAGTACTTCGCCGACATAGATTCGGGGTTTGCCGAGATGCATCGCGCCGGGATTGAGAAAATAGCCCTGATGGGACATTCGACGGGTGGGCTCACGGCAGCCTACTACATGGATTGTCAGCCAGACAAGGGGGTGAAGTGTCTGGTACTCAACAGCCCGTTTCTCGACTGGAATCTCTCGCCGTTTCTTGAGAAGGTAGCCATTCCGGCGGTGACCGCCGTGGGCCGCGTGATGCCCGGCATACCGGTGAGTCAGGGGGAGAGTCACACTTATGCCCATAGTCTGCTGCGCGAGTTTGACGGGGAGTGGGAGTATGACACCCGACTGAAATTCACACAGAGTCCAGATGTGACTTCTGGGTGGATTAGAGCAATCACTCTGGCACAACGCCACCTGCACGAAGAGGGACACATCACCGTGCCGATACTGCTGCTACACTCCGACTCGACCTATCGCGACGGAGAACCGACCGAGATGAGCCGACGGAGCGACGCGGTGCTCGACGTGACAGACATCTCGCGCTATGGGCGTGAGTTGGGAGGGCACGTTACGGAAGTGACCGTCAAGGGAGGTCTGCACGACTTGATGCTTTCGCGCCGAGGCGTCAGAGAGCCGATGATGGAATACATCTTCGAGTGGTTGCGGCCGATTATGACGGAGCAAGAGGAGGGAGAGCAGGAAGAGTAGGGGCGGCTGCGCAGTGAGGCGGGGGGCTGAAGCACCGCGCAACGCCTAAAATGGGAAAGATTTAGAGAGCCGAGATTTGCTCGGGGGTTAGACTCGTGCAACGCTTGATGATTTCTACGCTCATTCCGGCTTTTTTCATTTCGCGCGCTACCATATGCAAGCTTTCTTCCAACCCTCTGGCACGGCCTTTTTCCTCGGCTCGTTTTTCGGCGAATTCGAGAGCTGCCTCGCGCTCCATCTCATAGAGTATGGAGTTTTTGAAGGTCACGACATCCTCCTTGCCCATCGAGGTTGTCTCGGATGCGTTAAACGTCTCGGGATATTCGCCACTCTGATAGGGCTTTGAATTCTTG
>JAIDCC010000057.1:0-9988 GCA_029056055.1 Duncaniella sp. | reverse complement strand
TGAGATTCTCCATATTTTTGATGAGATAAAGTTGTTTTTCAAGTTCTGATTTACAATCGTCCCAGTCGTCGCTCACCTGCGCGAGCGAGAGGAAAAATATCTTCAGGTCTTCGCTGAATACCACGTGGGTGTTACGTTCCATCAGCACCACCTCGTTGACCAGACGCGGGGAGAGCTGGCGCATATCGAAATCGGTGATAACGATTAGATAGACGGGGTCGAACCTATACGAGCCCCCACTCTCGCCCTGTCTGTAGACGCACGACGAAACGTAGAAAATCATTCGTTGGCCAAACAGTTCCGACTGCTCCTGCTGCATCTCGACCACGAAGTGATATCCCGTGTCGGTGGTGCAATAGACATCATAGACAATCCGCTTTCCGCCGACGCCGGGAGGGAGCACCTCCTTGTCGTGGAAAGTGACATCGGTGACCACCATTCGCCCTTCGAAGAGAGCGTTGAGAAATTTCCGGAGCACCTCGGCGTTCTGCGGCGACGCGAAAGCGCGCTTGAAACCGTAGTCGGAGCGCAGCTTGATGAAAGTCTTGCTCAGAAGGTCGTCTACGAGGTTTTTCATTGTTGTGAAGTTGTTTGAAGTTGTTTAAGCCACTAAGTTAGAAATAAAAAAGCACATTTGCAAATAAAAATTGTCGCGGGAAGAAGGAGACGGCGGAAAAGGGCGCAGCGATGGGGAAAGTTTAGAGCACGCGGCTGCGGGGCAGCGACGTGCTCTAAAGGGGTATGTCGAGAATGTGGGAGGGCGACTTAGAGGACTTTCTTATAGAGAGCCACGATGTCGTCGAGAGTTACCTCGCGGGGGTTGCCGGGGGTGCAGACGTCGGCGAGAGCCTGCTCGGCGAGGGCGGGGATATCTTTCTCGGAGATGCCGATTTCGGAGAGGTGCTGGGGAATGCCCACCTTGATGGCGAGAGCGCGGACAGCGTCGACGGCAGCCTGAGCAGCCTGCTCATCGGTCATACCGTTGGTGTCGACACCCATAGCACGGGCAATCTCGCCATACTTCTTAACCGACGAGGGGAGGTTGAACTCCATGATTGTGGGGAGCAGGAGGGCGTTGGCCACACCGTGGGGCACGTCGAAGAGCGAGCCGAGGGGGTGAGCCATACCGTGGACAAGGCCGAGACCTACGTTGGAGAAAGCCATACCGGCGATGTACTGGGCCACGGCCATACCGTTGCGGCCTTCGGGGTTGGAGGGCTCCTCGACGGCGATGGGGAGATAGCGAGCAATCATGCGGATAGCCTCGATTTCAAACATATCGCTCATTTCCCAGGCGGCCTTGGTGATGTAGCCCTCGATGGCGTGAGTCAGAGCGTCCATACCGGTAGCGGCGGTGAGGCTCTTGGGAAGCGAGTACATGAGTTCGGCGTCGACAATGGCCACGGCGGGGATGTCGTTGGGGTCGACACACACCATCTTCTTCTGCTTCTCCTCGTCGATGATGACATAGTTGATGGTGGTTTCGGCAGCGGTGCCGGCGGTGGTGGGGAGAGCCACGATGGGCACACTCTTGTTTTTGGTGGGAGCGCAGCCCTCGAGCGAAACGATGTCGGAGAACTCGGGGTTGTTGATTACGATGCCGATGCCCTTGGCGGTGTCCATCGAAGAGCCGCCGCCGATGGCGATGATGAAGTCGGCTTCAGCCTTCTTGAAGGCGTCGATGCCGGCCTTGACGTTGCTGACAGTGGGGTTAGGCTTCACTTCCGAGAAGATTGCGTAAGCGATGCCGGCCTTGTCGAGAACTTCGGTGACTTTGCCGGCTACACCGAACTTAACGAGCCCGGCGTCGGTGACAACGAGGGCTTTTTTCTTGCCGAGACGAGCCACTACTTCGGGGAGCACTTCGCGCGCACCGGGGCCGAAGTATGACAATTCATTGAGTATAAAACGATTGACCATTGGAAATTAGAATAATGATAGGTTGTGTTTACAAAGTTAACATTTTTAATCTTACCGACCAAGAGGGTCAGCGATTTTTTATGCGCGACGACACCCCGACGAGGTATTGGCCGAAGGGTAGCCGGGAGAGCACCCACGTCAACGCGAGCGAAAGCAGGAACGTGACCACCCCGATTACGAGAGTCTGGAGGGGATAGCAGTCAATCGCGCGAATGAAAGGGATGTGCCAAAGCCAGTAGCGCATTATAATAATGTGGGTGAAATAGACCCCGAACGTGAGGCGACCGATGCGGCGGAACCAATCGCACTCGCGGCTGCCCCACAGACGGCGCAGCCCTATCCAGTAGGCCACGGTCAGAGCGGCCACAAATATCGAGAGATGCCAGAACATGGTGTAGAAATCGGCCTCGATGCCGTGGGTGCGGCAAAAGCCGAGCAGCGCCGCGCCGCCCAACCCCACCGCGAGAGCCGGCCACGCGAGAGCGGGGCTCGGATAGCGGCGCAGATAGTAGCCGAGGATGAAATAGCCGACGTAGCCGCTGAAATAGTAAAGAATGCCCTCGTGCGAGGTGTCGACCGAGAGCCACAGACTCAGGTAGGGATAGCAGAGAGTCACTCCCCACAGGCCGAGTACAATCTCAATGTCGCGGCACCGGGCGCGTTCGAGCCACGCCGAGAGAATGGGAGCGAGAAGGTAGAGGCCGGTGAGGGTGTACATAAACCACAGCACACCGGTGCCCTGCGTAGACAGAGGGAGCGAGAGGATGGTGCGCACCCAGTCGTAGCGCACATGAAACACCAGCGATTTGATGGCGAGGTAGACCGCGGTCCAGAGCAGCGTGGGGATGAGAATCTTTCCCACACGGCGGCGCACGAAAGTGACATAGTCGGTCTTGACCGGGAGGAGCAGCGCGCCGCTGAGCATCATGAACAGGCCGATACAAGGGGCAAGGAAGTAGCTCATTGCGGTCAGCAACGGCCCTGACGCAGCTGCGCCCGACAGCGGCGAATGGATGAGCACCACCATGAAGCAGGCCACCACTCTTATCAAGTCGAAACTATTGTCGCGTTTTTGCATCGTTGGGTTAGAATTGTCTGCAAAAATACGATAAAAATCCCGATTGGCAAACATGTTTAAAAACATAAATTTTCACCCCCATAAAAAATTGCAGTGACGCGAGATTTTGTTTAATTTTGTAGGTGAAAACATGAAGCACAGCCCATGACCATGAAATTAGTGACCCTGCCCGACGCGACCACACGCCCCCTACCCTTCTACCTTGCCGAGGAAGAATGGCTGGCGCGCCGCTACGCCGAGGGCGACTTCTTTTTCATGTGGCAGGTTGAGCCGACGGTCATAATAGGACGCAACCAATTGGCCGCCAAGGAAATCGACATAGACTTCTGTCGCTCGCAGGGCATACGCATAGTCAGGCGCAAGAGCGGAGGCGGGGCGGTGTTGGCCGACCTCAACAACATCATGCTCAGCTATGTGACAACCTCGACCGACACCGTGGCCGAAACGTTCTTGGCCTACACGTCGGCCGTGGCGAGTGCATTGCGGCGCATGGGGCTCGACGCCTCGGCCACCTCGCGCAACGACGTACTGATAGGCGCGGCGAAAGTGTCGGGCAACAGCTACTACCGCCTGGGGCGGCGCAGCATCGTACACGGAACGATGCTCTACGACTGCGACCGCGAGCTGATGGGCAAAGTGCTCCGGCCCGCTCCGGCCAAACTTCGCAGCCACGGCGTAGCGTCGGTGCGCAGCCGCGTCACCACCATACGCGAGCATCTGCCCGACCTCGACATAGCCACATTCGGCCGACTGCTGCGCGACAACATCCTGGCCGACGGAGCCGAAGAATGGTGTCTCACCGAGGCCGACGTGGCCGAAATCGAAGCCATGTCGCAGGAATACCATGACCCCGCCAGACTGACACGCCTCAATCCGCGCGCCGACGTCGAGGCCGAGGCACGCATCGAAGGAGCGGGCACCATCGCCGCCCACGTCGGACTCCGAGAGGGGCGCGTGGCCTCGCTGACCCTCACCGGCGACTACCTCGAAAACGACGACGCGTCGGCCATACTCGAGGCCCGGTTGAAAGGCGCCGAATACACTCCTGCGGGGATAACGGCCGCCCTCGCCGGATTCGACCCCGGGGGCACGGTCAGAGGGCTCACGACGGAGGCACTCCTGCGACTGCTCTTCTGACAGCGCAACCTCAATTCTCATCCAAAGAAACTAATACCTATTACATATTACATAATGGAAGAAATAAAAAAGACATGTCTGCATGACCGCCACATCGCACTGGGGGCACAGATGAGCCCTTTCGGCGGATTTGACATGCCGATACAGTATGAAGGCATAATCGAGGAACACACTGCGGTGCGCACCGCCTGCGGAGTGTTCGACGTGTCGCACATGGGCGAAGTCACCATCTGCGGCGCCGATGCCGAGCGTTTCGTGGGACACATCTTCTCAAACGACGTGCGCGAGATGGCGGTGGGCAAAATCCTCTACGGCATGATGCTCAACGAGCACGGCGGCGTGGTAGACGACCTGCTGGTCTACAAACGCGGCGAAAATGATTTCTTCCTCGTCATCAATGCCGCCAACATCGACAAAGACATGGCGTGGATAGAGAAATGCGCCGAAGGTTTTGACGTGGAAATCATCCCGCTCAGCGACCAACTCGGTGAACTCGCCGTGCAGGGTCCCGAGGCTGAAGCGGTGATGGAGCAGGTGCTCGGCATAGCGTGCCGCGACCTCGCCTTCTACACCTTCAAAGAGTCGGAACTCGACGGAGCGCACATCCTCGTGAGCCGCACCGGCTACACCGGCGAAGACGGATTTGAAATCTACGCCGACCACGACACCATCCGCAGCCTTTGGGATGAACTCATCGAGAGCGGACGCGCCAAACCATGCGGCCTCGGCTGCCGCGACACCCTGCGCTTCGAAGTGGGTCTGCCCCTCTACGGCGACGAACTCGCCGACGACATCACTCCCCTCGAAGCGGGCCTCGGCATCTTCGTGAAACTCGACAAACCCGAATTCATAGGCCGCGAAGCCCTTGCCGCACAGAAAGCAGCCGGCGCCCCGCGCAAACTCGTGGGGCTCGAACTCGCCGACCGCGCCATAGCGCGCCACGGCTATGAAGTGGTAGACGAAGAGGGCAACGTCGTGGGTCACGTCACCACCGGCTACCGCGGCATCTCGGTAGACAAGAGCATAGCCGCCGCCCTCGTCGACGCCCGCTGCGCCGCCACAGGCACACAGCTCAGCGTGCGCATCCGCCGCAAAACCTTCCCCGCCACAGTCACCTCAAAGAAATTCTACAAAAAATCATATAAGAAATGAAAACCTACTACAGCCCCACCCATGAATATGCCCGCGTCGAGGGCAACATCGCCCTCATCGGCATCACCGACTACGCCCAGAAAGCCCTCGGCAACGTGGTCTACGTAGACATGCCCGAACAGGGCGACGACGTCACCGCCGGCGAAGACTTCGGAGCGGTAGAGAGCGTCAAGGCCGCCTCCGACCTCATCGCCCCCGTGAGCGGTGCCGTCATCGAAATCAACGAGCAGCTCATCGACAACCCCGGTCTGGTCAATCAGGACGCCGACGCCAACTGGATTATCAAAGTCGAGATGACCGACCCGTCGGAACTCGACCAGCTCATGGACAAAGCCGCCTACGACGCCCACTGCGAGGCAGAAAAACACTAAAGTTAAAAACCAAAACGACATACGTGAGAAAAATTCTTGAACAATAAGACTCGTTCTTTTTGAGATGATTTGAACCTTTAGTTCAGGCGCATAGCACGACTATACTTCTTCGCTCAAATCTCAAATCATCTCAAAAATAACTTCCTTGTATCCGTTCAATTTATTTTTCTCACTTACTTAATCTACAAATGGGTCACCGCTATTTTCCCCACACCCCCGAGGATGTGGCGCGGATGCTCGAGCGTTGCGGCGTGAAGACTCTCGAAGAGCTCTACGCCGACGTGCCCGCCGCGCTGCGCCTCAAGGGGGAGTATGACCTCCCGCCGCAGATGAGCGAGCAGGAGGTGAGAGACTACTTCGCCGCCCTTGCCGAGCAGACCTATCCGCTCGAATGTTTCGGCGGAGCAGGCTTCTACGACCACTACGCCCCCTCGGTGATAGCCTACATCACCTCGCGGTCGGAATTTCTGACCGCCTACACCCCCTACCAGCCCGAAATCTCGCAGGGCACGCTGCAATACATCTTCGAGTATCAGACCATGATGACTCAGCTCACGGGTCTCGACGTTTCGAACGCCTCGATGTATGACGGCACGACAGCCCTGGCCGAGGCAATGATGATGGCCGTGGCGGCAGGGAGAAAGAAAGACCGCGTGCTCGTGGCCTCGACTCTCAACCCCTTCTACCGCGAAGTGCTCGACACCTACGCCCACTACCACGGCATACACATCGACACCATCCCCGCAAAAGAGGGCGCCACCGACTTCGACGCACTCTCAGGGATGCTCGACGGCGCCAAGGATGTGGCTGCCGTCATCGTGGCCACCCCCAACTATCACGGCATACTCGAAGACCTCACCGGAGTGGCCGACAAAGTCCACGCCGCCAAGGCGCTGCTCATAGTTAGCTCGCCCGCCGTGACGCTCGGCGCCATCAAGAGCCCCGGCGAATGGGGCGCAGACATAGCCGCCGGCGAAGCCCAGAGCCTCGGAATGCCCCTGAATTTCGGCGGCCCCTACCTGGGCTACATGTGCTGCACGAAGGCACTGATGCGCAAGCTTCCGGGCCGCATCGTAGGCGCCACCACCGACGCCGACGGACAGCGCGTGTTTGTGCTCACCCTCCAGGCCCGCGAGCAGCACATCCGCCGCGACAAGGCCACGTCGAACATCTGCTCCAACCAGGGACTGATGGCGCTCTACGCCGCCGTCTACCTCTCGACCATGGGAGCCGCAGGACTGCGCGAGGTCAACAGCCTCTCGGCCGCCGGCGCCCACTACATGGCCGAGGCACTCACGGCCACGGGCGTCTTCGAGCTCAAGTATCCCGAGCGTCCGTTCCTCAACGAGTTTCTGCTGCGCTACAAAGGCAAGGTGGCGCTCTCGACCTTCGTCGAAAGCTTCGCCATGTCGGGCATCTTCGCCGGCGTGCAGACAGCCGACGACGAGCTGCTCGTGTGTGTCACTGAAAAACGTTCGCGCCGCGCTATCGACGACTACGTAGAGCGCGTCAAACTCTTCGCCCGCCAGCAGGGCAATGTCTAACCGCCCCCTCCCAACATCACCGCTATGAACAAGAAATATTACGGCAAGGTGGTCTACGACCTCTCACACCCGGGGCGCCGCGGCTACTCGCTGCCTCAGAACAACCTTGGCGACGGGCTGGCACAGATACCCTCCGACCTGCTGCGCACCGAGGCCCCGCGCCTGCCCGAAATAGATGAGCCGTCGCTCGTCAGACACTACAACAATCTCAGCACAAACAACTTCGGTGTCGACACGGGATTCTACCCCTTAGGGTCGTGCACAATGAAGTATAACCCCAAACTCAACGAGGAACTCTGCTCGCTGCCCCAGTGGCAGGGTCTCCACCCGCTGCAGCCGGCCGAGACCGTGCAGGGAGCGCTCCACGCCTATCACGCCCTCGGCAAAGCCCTGTGTGAAATCGGCGGCATGGGAGCCTTCACCCTCAACCCCTATGCCGGCGCCCACGGCGAACTGACGGGACTGATGGTGATACGCGCCTACCACGAGAGCCGCGGCGACGGGAAGCGCACGAAGGTCATCGTGCCCGACTCGGCTCACGGCACCAACCCCGCCTCGGCCGCAGTGGCCGGTCTGAAGGTGGTCGAAGTGAAGAGTCTGCCCGACGGCACCATCGACACCGAGGCACTCCGCGGTCTGCTCGACGACAGTGTGGCCGCCGTGATGATGACCAACCCCAACACCGTAGGCATCTTCGAAAGCTCCATCCCCGAAATCGCCGAAATGGTGCATGCGTGCGGCGCGTTGCTCTATTATGACGGCGCCAACCTCAACCCCCTGCTGGGCATAGCACGCCCCGGCGACATGGGTTTCGACGTGATGCACATCAACCTCCACAAGACCTTCTCGACGCCCCACGGCGGTGGCGGCCCCGGGTCGGGTCCGGTGGGCGTGCGCAAGGGGCTCGAAGAGTTTCTCCCCTCGCCCATGGTGGCCGAAGTTGAGGAGGGGCCTTTCGGCGCCACCTACAAAGTGGTGCGTCCCGAGAAGTCGCTCGGCCGCATCTCGGCATGGCTCGGCAACTTCGCCGTAGAGCTTCGCGCGCTGGCCTACATCCTGTCGCTCGGCCGCGACGGGCTGATGCTCGCCGGCCCGCTCGCCACCCTCAACGCCAACTACGTCAAGGAGTCGCTCCGTCATCTCTACAAGCTGCCCATCGACCGCGTGTGCAAGCACGAATTCGTGTTTGACGGTCTGGCCGACAAATCGACCGGCGTGACCACCCTCCACGTGGCCAAACGTCTGCTCGACCATGGCTTCCATGCCCCGACCATCTACTTCCCGCTGCTCTTCCACGAGTCGCTGATGATAGAACCCACCGAGACCGAAAGCATCGAGACCCTCGACGACTTCATCGCAGCCATGGAGGAGATAGCCCGCGAAGCCGCTTCCGACCCCGAAACGGTGAAGAACGCCCCGCTCGAAACCCCTGTGCGCCGTCCCGACGACACAGCCGCCGCACTCGAACCCAAAGTGAGCTATTTCGACCTGTGATGCGAGAGACATTCGACCTCATAGTAATCGGCGCAGGCCCCGGCGGCTACGAACTCGCCGCCGAGGCCGCCTCTGAAGGGCTCCGCACGGTGCTCTTCGAGCGCGACCTGCCGGGAGGCACCTGCCTCAACCGCGGCTGCATCCCTACGAAAGCCCTCTGCCGCTCGGCCGAAGCAGCGCGCACCGCCCGCGAAGCGGCCGCCTTCGGCATCACGACAGGCGAAGTGGCGGTAGACTTCCCCGCCGTCATGGCCCGCAAAGACCGGATAGTCGAAGGCTTGCGCGCCGGCGTCGAGACATTGCTCGGCGGAGTCACCGTGGTGCGCGGCGAGGCTCGTTTCGCCGCCGCCGACACGGTGGAATGCGACGGCATCAGCTACACGGCGCCGCGCATCGTGGTGGCCACAGGTTCGCGCCCCTCGCGTCTGCCGATAGCGGGCGCCGAGCATGCCTTGACATCCGACGAACTGCTCGCGCTCACAGCGCTGCCCGACTCGCTCGTCATCATCGGCGGCGGCGTCATCGGCATGGAGTTTGCGGGCGTGTTTGCCTCGCTCGGCTCGAAAGTCACCGTGGTGGAATACTGTCAGGAAATCCTGCCCAACTTCGACGCCGAGGTGGCCAAGCGTCTGCGCATGGCTCTCAAACGTCAGGGCATCGACATCATCACCGGCGCTGCCGTCAGCTCCATCGCTCCCGACCTCACCGTCAGCTACACCCTGCGCGGCAAGGAAAAGAGCGTGAAAGGCGCGGCCGTGCTCATGGCTACAGGGCGCGTGCCCGTAATCCCCGACGGACTCGTCAAAGCGGGCGCCACACTGCGCCGCTCGGCCCTCGCCGTCTGCCCCGACACCTATAAAATAGTATGGGCCGAAGGGAAAGCACCCGCCGACACCGAAGTCTATGCCGTCGGCGACGTCAACGGCATCTGTATGCTGGCCCATGCGGCCACGGCGCAGGCCTTGAGCATTCTCGGAAAGAGTCAGAACCGCGACGTCGTGCCTGGCGTGGTGTTCACCACTCCCGAGGTGGCCATGGTCGGGCTCACCGAGCAGCAGGCCTCAGAAGCGGGCATTGACTTCCGCGTGCTCCGCTCGACATTTGCCGCCAACGGCAAAGCCGCCGCGATGGGCGAAACGGCCGGAATGGTGAAACTGATTGTCGAGGAGACGACAGACCGTCTCGTGGGCGCCCACATCTGCGGGCCACACGCCGCCGACCTCATTCAGGAGTGCGCCGTGCTCATAGCCAACGGCCTCCCCCACTCTGCGCTCGCTCACACCGTCCATCCC
>JAIDCC010000056.1 GCA_029056055.1 Duncaniella sp. | reverse complement strand
ATAAAGAAGCGATATTTGGCGAGAGCCTTGGCCTCCCCTACGACGCAGAAGTGAAGGGACAAGGTGTGACACGTCCCGTCACGTTTGACGTGACCGGTCTGCTGCCCCTGCTCGATGCTGAGCCATTCTGGGGCAAGCACACCTTTACCATCAGCGTGTCAGACCAGGAAAGTGCTGAAAAGTATTATACCACTTACCTCGTAATCAGAACAGGTGATGAAAACTAAATACGTATCACTCATAGCCGGCTTAGCAGTCATGGCAGGCACGGTCCTGACCGGCTGCCGCGACGAAAACATTCTCTCGGAAGGCGAAGGGAGAATGATGCTCAACGCATCGGTGATGAACGACATCACTGTGGTGAGCCGCGCGCTCGATGCCGAAGAGATAGCCGAACTGTCGTCGAAAGCCACCATCTGGATTTCCGACTCCAAGAAAGGACGCGTTCACACATTCGAGGGACTCGCGTCGTTTCCCACAGAGGGACTGCCCCTCGAAGTGGGCAGCTATGTGGCCGAAGCGTGGGTAGGCGACTCAGTGCCCGCCTCCTGGGACAAGAAGCGCTTCAAAGGCACCGCACCCTTCGAGATAGTCAAGGGCCGGAACACGCAGGTTGACCTGTCGTGTCACATCCGCAACACCCTCGTGTCGCTCGACATCGACCCCGACGTAGAAGGCGTGCTGCAGGACATGAAGCTCACCATCGGACTCAACGACGGAGTGACCGACGGTAGCCACTCGCTCGCGTTCGAGGGCGACAAACTCACGTCGAAAGGTTACTTCATGGTCAATTCGCGCACCGACGGTCTGACATGGACCATCGAAGGCACCGACATCACCAACAACAAGCCCGTCAGCAAAAGCGGAGTTTTCCGCGACACGGAAGTGGCCGACAAGCCCTCGCTCGCCAACGCGACTGAATACATTTTCCGCGTGAAGTATGACACCGCCGGCGAAATCAAACTCGGCGGCGCATACCTCACGATAGAGGTGGATGCCGAACCCATCGAGACCGTCGAGCAGGAAATCCTCATCGCCATCGCCCCTGACATCAAGGGCATCGGATTCTCATTGGCCGAGCCGGTGGTGGCCGAGCCGGGAGGCGTGGGACGCCGCTCCCTCTACGTCACCGGGTCGTGCGAACTTAAGAACGTCAGCATCTCCGGCACGCTGCTGAATGCACTCGACGCGCCCGCCAACTTCTACGACCTGCTCAACATGACCGACAACATCCGCGAGCGACTTCTGGAACGAGGCGTGGAGGTGGAGACACTCAATCGACTTGAAGCCCACCCGGACTGGATTTCGAACGTGCGCATCAATCTCGACGAGGCAGCGCTCAACGCACTCCCCGAAGGCTCATACGACTTCACTGTGGAGGCTACCGACGCCCTCGGCCAGACAAAGAGCATGAAAATGGAGCTTGAGGTTTCGCTCGCCCCCGTGCAGGCCGCCCCCACCCCGCAGACCACGAGCTATACAGAGGTGACGCTCACGGCCAAACTGCTTGACGCGAATTCGTCAAATCAAGGTTTCGAAGTGCGCCGCGTCGACAGTCGCGCCTACGAAGACTGGACGTTTATGGCCGCACAGCTGAACGGTACGACTCTCACCGCCAATATCAGTGGTCTCGCCGCCGGAGCCACCTACGAAGGCCGCGCCGTGGCCACAACGGCCGACGGCCAGAAGTTTGAGGGCAAAACTTTCACTTTTGAGACCAAAGCCTATCCTCAACTCCCCAATGCAGGTTTTGAAGACTGGAGCAAAGACGGAAAGGTAGACCTCATAGCCGCAGGTGGTGATAAGAACAATGTATTCTGGGATTCAGGCAACCATGGCTCTTCGACCATGAGCAAGAGCGTCACCGAAAAAGACACCTCAGTGAAACATGGAGGCACATGCTCGGCGCGTCTGCGCTCGCAGTTTGTAGGTCTCGGCTCGATAGGCCGCTTCGCAGCCGGAAACATCTTCATCGGCAAGTATCTCAAAACCGACAACACTGACGGCGAACTCGGTTGGGGACGCGAATGGGACAAGAATGCTCGTCCGAAAGCTCTCCGCGGTTGGATAAAGTACACCCCCGGACAGGTTGACCAGAAGAAGGTCTACGATAAAGTACCCTCTTTTACGCCGGAGGAACTCAAGGCAGAATTCCAGCCCGGCAGCTACGACAAAGGCATCATCTACGTGGCGCTCGTGGACCATAGCGAAGTCTACCCCGATTACCCCGACTTCCCTGTAGTCATCAAGACCAAGACACCACAGCTCTTCGACAAGACCGCCCAGAAAGTCAAGGCTTATGGCGAAATGATAATCTCCGAGGCTACGCCGGGCAACGATATGGTTGAGTTTACCATCAACCTCGAAGATGTCAACCCGGGCGACTTCTCCCACCTGATGATAGTGTGCTCGGCCTCGAAGGGAGGCGACTACTTCCTCGGCGGCGAAGGCTCGACGCTCTGGATAGACGACTTCGAACTGATTTACTAAACTACTAAGTAAGTTCGAAAAATAACTTACTTTTATCTGCAAATTTATTTTTCCTACTTACCTATCTAACTACTCCGGAGGGAGCGGATGTCGGGCAGACACACGACACCGCTCCCTCCGCTTTTTTACACCACACAGCCATGAAAACAAAAACACTCTCTGCCGCACTGCTTTTGCCGGCGGCAATGACACTCTCGGCGGCCGACTACACCTACATGACCGAGAGTTTTGAAGAGGCTGCCTTCGGGGCCAAGAACGCCACGGTGACAGCCGCCACGGGCACGTGGACCACCAACAAAAACATCCACACCACCGCCGAGGCCGCCTCGGGGGCTCAGTCGCTTCTGTTTTCCAACAAAGCGGGGGTAGTGTTGCCGCCGCTCACTCAGGGAGCCGGCACACTCATCTATTATGCCAAAGACCAGAACCGACAGGCGACGGTGGAGGTGACGCGCGACAACGTCACGTGGACCCCCGTGGAGAGCTACAAAGAGACGTCCGACTGGACGCGCCACGTCGTGGCTATCGACGACCCCTTGGCGACAGGGGTGAGAATCGTCACCAACTCCAACAACCAATTCTATATAGACGACCTTCTGCTGACGCGCCCCGACGGCTCGGACGGCGAAGGCAACTATCACACTACGCCGCTCACGCTGCCCTACTTCACCAACGATTTCGAACACACCAAATTTCCGCAGACCAAGGAAGCGGCAGCCACCGAACGCAGCTACGATGTGGCCGGCGAAGGGGAGTGGAAGTATCTCAACGCCTACAAGAGCACCAATGCCACCTACATCGCCGACGGGAGCAAGAACGCACTGCGACTGCTCAAGAACGGAAGCCATGTGGTGACGCCCGTGCTTGATGCCGGGGTGACGAAAATCACGTTTGACGAAGGGCGCACCAAGCGCACGCTGACCTTCTATACCTCGACCGACGGCGGAGACACCTGGGAGATGCACTCCACGGTGACGACAGTCGGCCATAACGAATGTGTGCTGTTCGCGCCCGAAGTGAACCGCATAAAGATAGCCAACGAATCGGGGAGCGACGCCGACATCGACAACCTCGCCGTCTGCGCCTATCCCAAGGGAGAGACGCCCGAAGTGACCACCGGCCAAGTGACGGAAATCAGTTCAACCGGGGCCGTGGTAAGCGGCAAAGCATCGTCGCGTGGCGGACTTGACGTCATCGAATGCGGCGCGCTCTGGGCCGTAGGCCGCGAGCCGCTCTACACCGACAACGTCGTAAAGGCCGAGGCAGCGGGAGAGAACTTTTCGACGCGCCTGTCGGGCCTTCCCGCCATGAGCGAAATCCATGCGCGCGCCTATGCCGTGAGCCGCGGCGGAATTGCCCTGGGCGAAGAAGTGGTGTTTGTCACCGCCTCGGCAACGCAGGCGGGAGTGGCGACCCTCTCGCTGACCCCCGACGACTTCACGGACGAGCGCCACATCTTTATCGTAGCTAAGGGAAAGGTGACCGACACAGGCGGCTCGGCAATCACGGAGACCGGATTTGTCTACTCGACCTCGGTGAGCCCGACGGCCACATCGCCGAAAGTGAAAGCCCCGCTCTATGGCGATACCTTCACAGCATCGCTCCCCCTCGAACCTGAGACCACCTACTACGTGCGCGCCTATGCCGTCAACGCAGCCGGCACGGCCCTCGGCGACGAACTCACGGTAACGACAGGGCCGCTCGAGGTGCCCGAATATGCCCACAATACCTACTATTGTGCCCCTGACGGAGATGATGCCACCGCCGACGGCAGCCGCGAGCATCCGTTCTTCTCGTTGCAGCGAGCCGCCGACATTGTCGAAGCGGGCGACACCATCTTCATGCTCGCCGGCACCTATGCCTACGACGCACGCATCAACATCTCACGGTCGGGCGCGGCAAATTCCGGCATGATAGCCCTTCATGCCAAGGGGGGTCGCGCCGTGCTCGACTTCGCCGCGCAACCATTCGGCGACAACAGTCAGGGCATACGTCACACAGCCAGCTACTGGCATTACAACGGAATTGACATCACCAACGCCGGCGACAACGGGTTGCTCATCGAGCGCAACAAACCCTCGGGCGGCAACTACGCCGACATAGCCGCACGCACCGACGAAGCTCACGACAACCTGATAGAGAACTGCGCCTTCTACCGCAACGCCGACACGGGATTGCAGATGAAAAACCTCGCGGCCTATAACCGTGTTGTCAACTGCGACTCGTATTTCAACACCGACCCCGACCACGGCGATGCCGACGGTTTCGCGGTGAAAATCTCGCACGGCACCGGAAATTACTTCTACGGCTGCCGCGCCTGGCGCAACAGCGATGACGGCTGGGACCAGTACATCAAAAGCGAGGGAGGATTTCCCGACGACATCACCACCACGCTCGAGCGCTGCTGGGCCTTTGAAAACGGCATCCTCGAAGACGGGACGCAGAGCCGCGGCAACGGCAACGGCATCAAGATGGGCAGCAATCAGGGCAGAAACAACGTGATTCTCAACCGTTGCATGGTGTTTGACAACGTAAGCAAAGGTTTTGACCAAAACCACAACACGGGCCACATGATACTCAACAACTGCGCCGCCCACACCCGACGCACCGCCGACAACGCGAATGCCTACACCTATCGCATCTATGAGCCGGTGGCCGCGGGGCATGAAATCCGTCTCACCAACTGCGTCAACATCTCCGACGGACAGAGCGGCTCGAAGAGCGCGTATGCACGCTGGCAGGTGGAAGGAGCCACGTTCGTCACCTGCGACATGCTCACGCTGCCCTCCGACTACGTCACCGTAGAGACCGAGCAGGCGTTTGCCCAGCGCAAACCCGACGGGTCGCTGCCCGACATCGACTTCCTGCGCCCCCTCCCCGGTTCGGTGAAATTTGCCGACAAAGGCACGCCCGTGGCACCCTTCGAAGGCGAAAGCCGCTACGCTGAGGGCATCATCTATGAGGGTGCCGCTCCCGACCTCGGGTATTATGAGAGCGACGCCTCGACAGCCCTGCGCCCGCTGCTCTCTTCCAAGCCGTCGGCCGGTATCCGCGCCGCCGTCACCGCTTCGGGCGACATCATCGTCAGCCTTGAGGATGCGGAAGCCGACAGCTCCCATTTGATTCAGGCGGTTGACCTCGGCGGACGCACGCTCGAGAGCCGCCACTTCGACGGCCACACAGTCAGCATCCGCCCCGCGGCTGCCGAAGGTTCGATTGTCGTAATCACAATCGACGGCACTCGCTCCGTAAAAGTTTGCTACATGCGATAATCCCGCAAGCGCATCACATCCGTAAAGAAATCTCTCCCGACTGCGGGGGAGATTTTTTTGCGTCGTGACGGAAAAAACGCTAACTTTGTATCGTAAATAATTATTACCACCGTTTACCATCGTTTACCATGAAAAATAAATTTCTCTCGTTACTTTTTGCCGTAGCAATCTGTCTGCCTGCGTTGGCCCAAGGTCTTGCCGACCATCCCTGGGCCGGAAAGAAAGTGGGATTCATCGGCGACTCAATCACCGACCCGCGCAACAAAGCAGCCTCAAAGAAGTATTGGGCCGTGCTCGCCGAGCAACTCGGTCTCACTCCGTGGGTCTACGCCGTCAGCGGGCGCCAGTGGGACGACGTGCCGCGTCAGACCGCGCAACTGCTCGAAGAACACGGGCAGGACGTAGATGCCATAATCATTTTCATGGGCACTAACGACTATAACAACGCCGTGCCCCTCGGCCGATGGTATGACGAACGGATGGAAGAGACCGAGTATGGTCACCGCTACACACGCCGCCCGGAGGCACGCATGCGACGCGTCCCCGCCATGGACCCCGAGACATTCCGCGGACGCATCAACATAGCCATGGACAGTCTGAAACGCGCCTATCCCGAAAAGCAGATTGTGCTGCTGACACCCATCCACCGCGGCGGATTCTATGCCAACGACACCAACTGGCAATGCACCGAAGAATATCAGAACCGTTGCGGCGAATACCTTCAGGCCTACGTCGATGCCGTCAAGGAAGCGGGCGACGTGTGGGCCGTCCCCGTCATCGACCTCTCGGCTCTCTCCGGGCTCTATCCCATGGCCGACTCGATGGCCGGCTATTTCAACAACGCCGACACAGACCGTCTCCACCCCAACAACCGCGGACACCTCCGCATGGGCACCACCCTCATCTACCAACTCTCCACCCTCCCCTGCACATGGGAGTGACGAAAGTAGCGCTACCCGGCAGTTTCAACTTGAATATTTGTTTGGATTTTCAGAAAAAAGTTTCTATCTTTGCAGCGACAAAGGGGTGCATTGCCTGACGACTGCGGTCGGACGGCTCTGCTGAGATGATACCCTACGAACCTGATGCGGTTAATACCGCCGAAGGGATTGGTCCTCATGAGCATTTTTCCCGGAGAAATCTGAAGAAAAAGGAAAAACTCAACCGTATTCTTTGTCGTTTTATATTCGGGCAGCGCGCTGCCCGCACGAAAAAAGAAATCTTTCACGACAAACGAATGCGACACTATTACCCCGTACTCAGTATTGCAGGCAGCGACTCCTCGGGAGGCGCGGGCATTCAGGCCGATATCAAAACCATATCGGCCTTAGGTTGTTATGCCATGACGGCCATCACATCGCTGACGGCCCAGAACACCACGGGCGTGCGCTCGGTGATGCCGGTAGCCCCCGCCGTCGTGGCCGACCAAATTGACATGGTGTTTGAAGACATCCCCCCGCTGGCTGTAAAAATCGGTATGCTCTGCAATGCGGGCGTGGCCGAGGTTGTGGCTGACCGACTGGAGCATTATCGCCCTGTAAATCTGGTGGTAGACCCTGTGATGGTGTCGACTTCAGGAGCGCGGCTGCTTGAGGAGGATGCCGTGAAAATCATGCTCGAACGCATCTTCCCGCTAGCGACGCTTGTCACCCCCAACCTTCGCGAAGCGGAGGCGCTGACCGGTCAGGAGGCCCCCGAACCGCAGGCTCATACCCTCGGACTCTTCGGTGCGCGCAACGTACTCATCAAAGGGGGCGATTCGCCCGACACCGATTTCAAAACCGACCTTCTCTATCTCGACTTCTCACACGAGGCCTTCAATCTCCGCGCCGACGCCGTAGACACCCCGAACACCCACGGAACCGGCTGCACACTCTCGTCGGCCATCGCGTGCTATCTCGCGCTCGGCTACGACCTGAAAGACGCCGTGAGTCAAGGCAAACTCTATGTCACGAAGGCCCTCGAAGCAGGCGCGTTCGTCACCACGGGGCGCGGTCACGGGCCGGTCAACCATTTTTTCGCCCCGCGCCATCTTAAGAATTTCAATCCCCGAACACACTGATAGTTATGACAGTAACGCTTAATGACGCCGCGCTCGAACTGCCCGCAGGCGCCACGCTCGAAATGGCTCTTGAAGCAAAGGAAATCGACCCCAAGGGCAAAGCTACGGCCCTCAACGGCAGGGTAGTGCCCGCCGTGCTTCGAGGTGCGACCGAGCTTTCCGAAGGCGACAAGATAGTGATAATCAAAGCCTTCTACGGGGGTTGAAAGCCATAGCCATAACACCTCCCGTGCCGGTGGTCGCCGAGGCCTCAATACTTTCGGCGATGCTGGAAGAAGGGTGGTGGCGCGTGCATCTGCGCCATCCCGGAGCCACGGTAGAAACCTATGCGGCGATTCTTGCCGACATATCCACCGGACTGCTCGAAAGAGTAACCGTGCATGACCACTTCGCTCTTCTCTCGCCATGCTTTCCCGGCATCGGCATTCAGGAAAACTCCCGGCAAAGCATCCCGGCAGGGTCGCGCCTGGAAGGTTGCTCGCTGAGTCGCGGTGTGCATGGCGTTGATGAGGCTCTCGAGTGCACCGACGTCGACTATGTCACCCTCAGCCCGATATTCGACTCCATCTCGAAACAGGGCTACCGCACCCCTTTTTCCGATGAAGACTTGCGGCGGCTCGACGGCGCGAGGGTAGAGGTGATGGCGCTCGGAGGTGTCGACATTGAACGCATCCCCCTCCTCGCGCGTTATAACTTCGGCGGCTTCGCCATGCTCGGGGCAATCCCCTGGCAGGCCGGAAGTCGTGCCGTTTTAGAATTTACAAGAAAAACGATTGCTTTATGTTAATGTATATCACCCACCCCTCCGACCATTACACCATCGCCGAACAGGTGCAGATGGTGCTCGAAGGGGGTTGCAAATGGATTCAGCTCCGACTGAAAGACGCTTCAGATGAAGAATTTCGTCAGACAGCGCAGGAGATTATTCCCTTGTGTCAGGAAAACTCCGCGTTCCTCGTCTTTGACGACCGCGTGGAGCTTGCGCGAGAGATGAGCGTCCACGGCGTGCATCTCGGCAAGAATGATATGAACCCTCTGCAAGCCCGCGAATACCTCGGTGCCGAGGCTATAATCGGTGTCACCGCCAATACCACCGACGACATTCTGCGCTTCAAGGGGTGGGACGTCGACTATGTGGGGTTAGGGCCCTTCCGTTTCACCACCACCAAATCAAACCTTTCGCCCGTT
This sequence comes from Duncaniella sp., assembly GCA_029056055.1. GTDB lineage: Bacteria > Bacteroidota > Bacteroidia > Bacteroidales > Muribaculaceae > Duncaniella. The sequence continues at coordinate 8,459 of JAIDCC010000056.1, read as the reverse complement.
CTCGGTATCGAAGGCTACGAGAAAGTGGTCAAGACCGTGCGCGGGGCCGATATGCTCCTCCCCATCGTGGCTATCGGGGGCATAACGCTCGAAGACATTCCCGCGATTATGGCTACGGGCGTCAACGGTGTTGCCATGAGCGGAGCCATTCTCAATGCGCCCGACCCTGTGGGCTACACCCGCGAGGTGATTGCCGCACTCAACAAAGCCGCAGGCATCGCCGACGCCGAGGCTCAGAAGCAGGTTGACGAAGCCAACGCCTCCGCCGAATCCGCCGCTGCCAATGACTGAAAACCAATCCGGGGAGGCGGCTTCCTCCGTCTCCCTAATCCTTGAAACACAATGAACGATATTCTCACCATCGGAGGCCGTGACTTTGAGTCGCGCCTCTTCGTAGGCACGGGCAAATTCTCTTCAAACGCCCTCATGCTTGAGTCAATCATCGCCTCCGGCTCGGAAATGATTACGGTGGCTATGAAGCGCATTGACATGGAGCACGAGGAAGAAGACGACATGCTCGCCCACATCAATCGCGACAAAGTGCAGTTTCTGCCCAACACTTCGGGCGTGCGCAATGCCGAGGAAGCTGTCCTCGCCGCCAATCTCGCGCGCGATTGCTTCGGCACGAATTTCATCAAGCTCGAAATCCACCCCGACCCGAAGTATCTCCTTCCCGACCCTATCGAAACCCTTAAGGCCACTGAAGAGCTGGCCAAACAGGGCTTCGTAGTGCTCCCTTACATTCAGGCCGACCCCGTGCTGTGCAAGCGCCTCGAAGAGGTGGGCACCGCGGCCGTGATGCCCCTCGGTGCGCCCATCGGCACCAACAAAGGCCTCAAGACCCGCGACCTTCTCGAAATCATCATTGCCGAGAGCCGTGTGCCTGTGGTGATTGACGCCGGTCTCGGTGCCCCGTCGCATGCCGCCGACGCCATGGAGCTCGGTGCCGACGCGGTGCTCGTCAATACGGCTATTGCCGTTGCCGGCGACCCTGTGGCCATGGCCGATGCCTTCCGCCTCGCCGTTCAGGCAGGCCGCAAAGCCTATCTCGCCGGACTCGGCTCGGTCAGCTCGTCGGCTTCGGCCACATCGCCTCTCACCGCTTTTCTTGACCTCTAATCCTCACGTCTTCTACTTACCTCGAACTCACTTAGTGCGAAAATGAAAATCGAAAACATCGACGTTGCCTCCTATCCCGGCAGCGAAAAAGTCTATATCGACGGCGAAATCCATCCTATCAAGGTGGGTATGCGCCGCGTCAATCTCACCCCGACCGTCAAGGTGGTCGACGGCGAGAAGCAGGTGCGCGAGAATGCTCCCGTCTACGTCTATGACACCTCCGGGTGTTACACCGACCCCGCTGTGAAAACCGACATCAATGCCGGTGCGCCCCGTATCCGCGAGGAGTGGACACTCCGCCGCGACGACCTCGAGCAACTCCCTCACATCACCTCGGAGTATGGCCGTATGCGCGAGGCCGACAAGAGTCTCGACTCCATACGTTTCGCTCATCGCCACCGTCCGCTGCGTGCCAAGGTGGGGTGTGAAATCACCCAGATGGCTCTCGCCAAGAAAGGCATCATCACTCCCGAAATGGAATACGTAGCCATACGCGAAAACCAGAACTGCCGTGCGCTCGGCATCGATAGCCACATCACTCCCGAATTCGTGCGTCAGGAGGTTGCCGCAGGTCGCGCCGTCATCCCCGCCAATCCCAATCACCCCGAGGCCGAGCCTATGATTATCGGCCGCAACTTCCTCGTCAAGCTCAACACCAACATCGGCAATTCCGCCCTTTCGTCAGGCATCGAGGAAGAGGTCAGCAAGGCTGTCTGGAGCTGCTACTGGGGTGGCGACACGCTGATGGACCTCTCTACCGGCGACAACATCCACGAGACCCGCGAATGGATTGTCCGCAATTGTCCCGTCCCGGTGGGCACCGTCCCCGTCTACCAGGCGCTCGAAAAGGTCAACGGCAAGGTGGAAGACCTCACTTGGGAAATCTATCGCGACACTCTCATCGAGCAGGCCGAGCAGGGCGTCGACTATTTCACCATCCATGCAGGTGCGCTCAAAGCCCACGCCACTATGGTCAAGGAGCGTCTCACGGGCATCGTGAGCCGCGGCGGCTCGATTATGACGAGCTGGGCCGTGATGCACGACGAGGAAAATTTCCTTTACACTCACTTCGAGGAAATCTGCGAAATTCTCGCTGCCTACGACGTGGCCGTCTCGCTCGGCGACGGACTCCGCCCCGGCTCAATCCACGATGCCAACGATGCCTCGCAGTTCCTCGAACTCGATGTGCTCGGCGAACTCACCGAAATAGCCTGGCGCCACAACGTGCAGGTGCTCATCGAAGGCCCGGGGCACGTGCCTATGCACAAAATCCGCGAGAACATGACTCGTCAGCTCGACAAGTGTCACGAAGCACCCTTCTATACACTCGGCCCGCTCACCACCGACATCGCTCCCGGCTACGACCACATCACCTCGGCCATCGGCGCCGCCCAGATTGCTTGGATGGGTACGGCCATGATTTGCTACGTCACACCTAAGGAACACCTCTCGCTCCCCAACCTCGAAGACGTGCGTAACGGTGTCATCACCTACAAAATCGCAGCCCATGCTGCCGACCTCGCCAAGGGTCATCCCGGTGCGCAGGTGCGCGACGATGCCCTCAGCCGCGCCCGTTTCGAATTCCGTTGGAAAGACCAGTTCAACCTCTCGCTCGACCCCGCTCGTGCCCGCCAGTATTACGTCGAGAGCCACGAGCAATCCGACGACCGTTTCTGCACGATGTGCGGCCCCAATTTCTGCGCCATGCGCATTTCGTCGCAAATGGTCGACGATTGCGCCAAGTAATAAAGGGAAATATGAACTTTTCCGACGAACTTTCTCAATACGATTGGGACGAGACGACGCGGTTTATTGCCTCGCGCACTGCCGCTCATGTCCGCGCCGCCCTCAGGAAAGAACATCTCACCGTCGACGATTTCATGGCTCTCATTTCGCCGGCGGCCGAGCCTTTCCTTGAGGAAATGGCCCAACTCTCTCATCGCTACACGCTCGAACGCTTCGGTAAGACCATCTCGCTCTATATTCCGATGTACGTCTCCAATGCGTGTACCAATTCCTGTGTCTACTGCGGCTTCAACCACAATAATCCCCTCGACCGTGTCACACTCACTCAGGGACAGGTCAAGGCCGAATGTGAGGCTATCCGCCGTCTCGGGCCTTTCGAAAACCTCCTCATCGTCTCCGGCGAGTTCCCGAGTCTCAACGGCGTCGACTATCTCGAAGAGGTGCTCCACACGGCGCGCCCCTACTTCAATAATCTTACCATTGAGGTGATGCCTATGAAGCAGGCGAGCTACGAGCGCCTCGTCAAGGCAGGACTCAACGGGGTGGTGTGCTTTCAGGAGACCTATCATCGCGAGCGCTACAACGTCTATCATCCGCGCGGCATGAAGAGCATCTTCGACTGGCGTGTTAACGGTTTCGACCGCATGGGGCGTGCCGGGGTCCACAAGATTGGCATGGGCGTGCTCATCGGTCTCGAAGACTGGCGCACCGACCTCGCCATGATGGCCCGACACCTGCGCTACCTGCGGCGCAACTACTGGCGAACGCGCTACAGCATCAACTTCCCGCGCATGTGTCCCGCCGAGGGCGGCTACCAACCCAAGGTGGTGATGACCGACCGCGAGCTCGCGCAGGTCACCTTCGCATTCCGCATCTTCGACCATGACGTCGACATTTCCTACTCCACCCGCGAAGACCCCGCCTTCCGCGCCAACATGATGAAACTCGGTGTCACTTCGATGAGTGCCGGCTCGAAAACAGAGCCGGGAGGCTACGTATCAACCCCCGACGCCCTCGAACAATTCGAAGTCTCCGACCCTCGTTCCCCCGAAGCCGTCGCCGCCGACATCCGCCGTCTCGGTTACGAAGCCGTCTGGAAAGACTGGGACAAAATCTTCGACTGACTCCATATCCTCCCCGCGCCACTTAGACGCGGGGAGTTTTGCCTTAGAATTCCTGCTTTTTAACCAATACACTCTCATAACTTTTGCCGAAGCACAAAAAAGACGCCCGATGCTCACGCAGGGGGCGCCTGAAATTATAATCATCAATTCTAATTATCGGTATGCGTTTTCTCAAACTCTTTCCCTGAGGGCCTCTGCACGAGAGACCGGTGGGGGTGTTGATCAATACAACATCGATTCAACTATGTTCCGATTACTCAATTATTATGGAAAAAACTATGGTCATGAAAAGATTGTAGAGGGTAGGGGCGCGCATGGCGAGTCGAAGCGACTGCCGGCAGCTCCAATTTCGTTTTTACCGACGGGTCAGATGCCCGACGTTATGCTGTTCGGGAGTAGTGGAAATTAGTAAGAATACGCTTTGGGAGGTTTTGAAATGTCAGCGCGGCAGATGCCGGAGCCGATTAGGACTCGCATTCGGGGTTGACATAATTTGAGGTTGAGAGATAAAGAGAATTGTTAGAAATGATAAAGGTTAAAAAAAGATGTCGCTTCAAAACAGCCTTGATTGTAATGGAAGAACGACCCTTGGACGGGAAAGAGGTGACAGGCTGTTTCCTTTTGACAATGCAAAATTACAAACTTTCTGCGGCCTGTGCAACAGACTTAACGCTATTTAGCTATAATTTCTGTCGAATTAACTATATGCCCCGGTTTTCGCTGAAAATCTGATTTATTTTTACAAAAAATTAGTTAAGGAAATCCATTAACCATCGTTAAACTCATCATCAGGCGGTCATCCGACGCGCCCCTCAGAGCGTGGCACACCCCGTAGCGTCGGCCGAAATCGAACGCAGGAACTCGGCGCGGATGTCAGGGCGAGAGTCAAATTCTCCCGTCCAATCGAGTGTGGTAGTGACAGCCGCCTGCTTCTCTACGCCGCGCATACGCATGCAAAGGTGCGAGGCCGTGCAGCTTGCGATTACACCCTTCGCTCCCAATTTCTCGCCTATCAGTCGGCAGATTTGAGCCGTCAGGCGCTCTTGCACCTGAAGACGCCTTGCATAGAAATCCACCAATCGGGCCAGTTTGCTCAGACCGATAGTTTTCTCACCCGGCAGGTAGCCCACCGAAATCGTGCCGAAGAAGGGAAGGATGTGGTGCTCGCAGAGCGAATGAAATTCTATGTTCTTGACGATTATGATGCGCGCCCCGTCGTTTTCGAAAAGCGCCTCGTTGATTATCTCGTCGGCATCCTGGCGATAGCCGCGTGTGGCAAAAGCCAATGCACGCGCCGCGCGCATCGGTGTCTTGACAAGCCCTTCACGGGTCGGGTCTTCGCCTATCAGGCGTATTATGGCCTCATAGTGTGAGGCGATTTCTGCGATGGTTTCTTCAGACAGGCCGGTGTTTGTATCCATTTTCCTGTTTAGAGGTTGCTTTAGTCCTGGAGAGGGGAGAGGTATCAGTGCGCTATGCGGTCGCGCACCACACGTATTTCTTTTTTGTAGGCCGGAAATGCCTTGCGCATCTCCTCGGCAGCCGCGGCCGCCTCCTGCTGTGTGCGGAAGTCGCCCACCTTCACGCGCCAGTAGGGCGAGTTATACTGCACGTAGGTCTGATATTGCGGAAATTTGCTCGCCACGAGACGCTGCTTCGAGCGTGCCTCGTTTTTAGCAGTTCGGGCATTGTTGTCGGAAAACACCTGCACCCTGTAGCCGGCCACACGTCCCGACGTAGTGCGCGGTTGGTCGGTCGACTGGGTCTCCTCCGGTGTTTCCGTCTGGGCCGGTGCCGTAAACACCAGGCGTTGCAGCAACTCCTCAGGCATCACAACGACGTTTGTGCCGCCGGCGGTGATATGGTCTACAATCGTTGGTTGCGACGTGTCGGCATGACCGGCGGTCGTGACGCCGGCGGTGAGAATGGCAGCTGAGAGCACTCGGAGGGTGTGACGCATGGGCAGGGGAGTGGTGTTATAGATGGTGAGGAAAGATTTGGAGCTTATCGAAAAAGGTTTGCACCCCACCTCGGTCAATCCCTCTGGCGGGGTGCTCACCTATATGTGTCTAAAGATTTCTTAGAAAGCCTTCACGATGCCCATGAACGACTCTGCTTCGAGAGCAGCGCCACCGATGAGGCCGCCGTCTACGTCGGGCTTAGCAAAGAGAGCTGCAGCGTTCGAGGGCTTGCAGCTGCCGCCGTAGAGGATTGAAGTGTTCTCGGCAACTTCTTTGCCATACTTCTCCTCGATGGTCTTGCGGATGAATGCGTGCATCTCCTGAGCCTGGTCGTCGGTAGCGGTCTTGCCGGTGCCGATTGCCCATACAGGTTCGTAAGCAAGGATGATTTTACCGAATTCCTCGGCAGAGAGGTTGAAGAGACCCTCTTCGAGCTGGCACTTCACGACTTCGAAGTAAGAACCGTTTTCACGTTCCTCGAGCACTTCGCCCACGCAGAAGATGGGAGTGAGGTTGTTGTCGAGAGCCAGACGCACCTTCTCGCGAAGAGTCTCCGAAGTTTCGCCGTAATACTGGCGACGCTCCGAGTGACCCAGGATTACGTAGGTAGCACCGGTCGAAGCCACCATGGGAGCCGAAACCTCACCGGTGTAAGCACCCTTCACGTGGTTGGCGCAGTTTTCTGCACCCAGACCGAGGAGCTCCTTGTCGATGACATTGTTGATAGAAGCGAGGTGGGTGAAAGGAACGCAAATCACCACGTCACACTTTGCGCTGAACCCTTTGAGGGCTGCATTCACCTCTTCAGCGAGCTTGATGCCTTCGGGAAGAGTGGTATTCATCTTCCAGTTGCCGGCTACGATGTTCTTTCTCATTTTTTTACCTTGATATTATTGGGTTTGATTGTCTGTCTCAATGCAACCCCCGCCGACGGCAGGGCAATTTGCAGTGCAAAATTAGGAAAAAGAGTTGAGACCGCGAAATAATTCACCGAAAATCGCACAAATTCCCCTCTGCGCAAGTCGCGCCTCCCCCGCGCGCGTCAGCCTTTTTGGTGTTGTGGCAAGCTTTAGCGCCGCCCGTTTCCTCCCTCGCTACCCGTCACCTCCCTCCGCTCTTTCTCGATGCTCCTGATAATTCTCGTTAATTCCCGATAATTCGAGCCTAAATATCTCCCCTCAACGCCTCTCACAACGAAAAATTCACTCCCTTTCGAAAAAAATCTCTGAAAAAATTTGCATATCTCAAAGAAACGTCGTAATTTTGTACCCGAAATCAAGGCACGCCCGCCACGATTTGGAAAGGTGAGGTGGGTGAGTGGCTGAAACCACCAGTTTGCTAAACTGACGTAGGAGCAATCCTACCACGAGTTCGAATCTCGTCCTCACCGCCCCGAAAGACTCATCCCCCGATGAGTCTTTTTTATTGTATGACATGCCCGTCATACAAAACAAGACCATCAGCCGCTCAGCGCAAGCCAAGCGGCTGATGGTCTTAATCCCCCGCCCCCCGAAAAAACCGGCGCTTAATCATATCATTCTTCATTACCAATCCACAGAGTTCGATAGCTGGTCGATGTGGTGTGGTTTTAGGATGCATCAGCCTTAGTCATTTTACTTTATATTCTATTTACCATCAAATAAGCGTCATTCACCCTTGAAAATAAACTTTTGTCTTCAAAACGGTCTTATTAATATAAATAGAAACAAAAACTGGAAAATATGAACTTCAAGCATTTATTTAGCGACATTACCGTTGGGTTATGTCTTGTCACGGTAAGCATTCCGTTGGCCGGGTGCGCCCAGAAATCTGATAGACAATCAACGGAAAACACTATGAGCAACGATTCACGCATGAAGCGTGGAGAGGGACGTCCCGGAGGTCCACAGTTAGGCACTCCCGGAGGAGGTCCGGTTATCGACAAGACCGGAGACGAGACATTGCAAGCTATGATTAAGGATGAACTACCCTTCTTCAAGCAAATGGAATACACTGATTCCGAGACCGGAAAATCAATGAAGTATAATCTGTATTCTCCCAAAACACTCGAAGAAGGAAAGACTTATCCGCTTGTTTTATTCATGGCAGACGCAAGTACGCCCGGCACAGATATTACTCGGCCGTTAACACAAGGATACGGTGCGTTGGTGTGGGCTACCGATCAATGGCAGGCAGAACACCCATGCTATGTCCTTGTGCCCCAATATTCAGGTGTGGCAGTAAATGACGCTTACGAACACACCGATGAAGTGGATATGGTTGCACGACTGGTACAGAAAGTCGCTAAAGAGCAGCAGGTTGATTCTAACAGGCTCTATACTACCGGACAGTCTATGGGTGGTATGATTTCCATGTATTACAACTCTGCTTATCCCGACTTGTTTGCAGCTTCTATATTTGTAGATTGCCACTGGGATAGTGCGACATTCCCTGAACTCGTAAAACATAAATTTGTGTTTATTACAGCGGGTAAGGCGGGTACTTTCGACGCGCTTGAAAAAGCAGCGGA
>JAIDCC010000055.1 GCA_029056055.1 Duncaniella sp. | reverse complement strand
GGCGCGTCCGCAGAGACGTTGGCGCGGCGAGAGGGGGTAATTCGTAGTCGTGGGTCTGCGTGGACGCGCCATGGCGCAATGCGGTTCAAATAAGCTCACCGTCATACGGCTATTGTGAAGTTTGAGGGTCGGTAGGAGTATCCGATGGCCTTCCTCAATTCTTTATTTGAACCGCATTGCGCCATGGCGCGTCCCTACCTGCTAATCAGGCAATTACAGCGCAATGCATCCCCGAAGAGGATGTGGTCAATCCTCTATTTGAACCGCATTGCGCCATGGCGCGTCCGCGGAGACGGGGGCATTGCGACGGGGCAAATTCGACATCGTGGGCTCGGCGGACGCGCCATTCAATCCGTATGAAATCGGCAAAAATTTACGCGACCATGTACGGACGTGCCTTCGGCACGTTTCTCATGCACAGCGCGTTAGGTAATATTTTACGTTGCGATTTGTTGTCGCCCGGCATGGCCTACGTGCCGAAGGCACGAAATCTAGGGTTTTTGCAAGTATCGGACGTGTTAAAATTTCCTTAAAATTGCAGAGCCGGTTTAACATTTAATATTACCTTCAGCGCCGTTGCGCTCGTCGGGACCGGTGGTCCGGCCCCTTGCCGCGCGGCGCTCCCCGACCGAAGAGTTTTCTGTTGCTTCGGGGTCAGGCGCTTGCCGCAGGGGTGGTGTTCTGTGAGAGGTAGGCGTTGACGTCAACGTAGGGCTTCTTACGTTTTACCACCGCGAACATCCGGCTGATCAGTTTGAATTTGACGGCGTTCATCACGCAGCCGTAGGATTTGCCTTGCTCTCGTTTTCGTGTGAAGTATGCCTTCATGTCCGGATCGGACGCTATTGCGACTCTGGCGGCCTCCGTGAGAATGGATTTTATTTCCGAGTGGCCGGCATGACTCACATGGCAGCCACCTCTCACGGAGCTTCCCGATTCTCGGGACATCGGGCTGACACATACGAATTTGGCGTATTGCCGGGCGTTCTGAAAGCGCGTGAAATTGCCCGTGGCTATAATGGTGAGGACGGCGTTGACAAGCCCTATGCCTTTGATGGATGTCAGCAGCCCATAGTTTTCGCGGATTGCTTCATCGGCGTTAACCTCCTCGCGGATGGCCGCGTCTATTTCCTTGATATCCCGGGTCAGACGTTCGATGGTCTTGGCGATGCGCAGGGCGACACGCGCATCTGAAACGGTCTTGGCCTGATTGGAATAGGCCGTGCGGGTGCGGACGGCCAGACGGCGCTCGTTGTAGAGCTGGCGCAGGGTGTTGATGACCTTCGGCTCGACATCGGATTCGGTGAGCTCCTCACGGTAGGTGTAGACGTGCTGCGCAATAAACTGTGCATCAACCTTGTCGGTCTTGTTTCGGCCGCGGCAGGAGGCATTCTTCACCTCGAGTGGATGAAGCATGACAAAAGCGATTTTCTTGGCATGACACCACTGCGAGAGCCCCTCGGAATAGATGCCGGTGTGCTCCATGCCCACAACGCACTCGGAGAGTTTGATTTTGTTTGAACCCAGCCATTTGCAGAACTTCTTGAAGCCTGATTCAGAGTTGTCTACTTGAAGGTGTTCGAACTGGCGGTAGTCTGTGCCACGGGCATGGATCGCGAAGTCGAGAGTATCTTTCGAGACATCGCAACCGATGAAATGTTGGAAGTTTGAGAGATTTTTCATACCTTTGTATGTAAAATAATTAAAAATGGCGTGTTGACGCATCCAGGACTTTTAGTAGACATGAAGGTCTAGAAATCTAGTTTGATGTGGCCAACACAAAAGGTGGAGACAGACTAAGACGTGCCTTAGATACTAAGAGCTATGTCCGTACGTAGTTCACTGTCTCCGCCTTTCTTTTTAACAATTTTTTTGGCTTTTTATTGTCTTTATTTCACTCTGCAAAGGTAAAAGTCCGTACATGGAGGCGTAGGGGTGTCCCGGGTGTCCCGCGCCGAGGGCGTGTCGTGGGACAATCGGACAACCAAATTCAGGCATAGGAGGAACCGAATGTGTGCAGCCCTGCAGCGAAGATGTTCGGCAACGCGGCAACTCGAAATTGGAGCCGCAGCGAAGATGAGTGGCGACGCGGGGAATCTGATATCGCGGGGCTGCGAGGGCGCAATGTAGTGCGCCCCTACGGGGTGTGCTACATACGGAGGTTGGACGATGGGACGTGGGACGGTGGGATAATGAGAGAGCCGGGCTATCGGGGGATAGTCCGGCTCGCGGGGGCCTTGGATGAGGCTATGAGATTAGTCCTGGTTGAGGTTGACGCGCTTGAAGTCGACAACAACGAGGCCCTTGCGGGTCTGGTCGAGGAACTGACCAACGGTCAGCTTGCTGTCCTGCACGTATTCCTGCTCCATGAGGCAGTTTTCCTTGAAGAACTTGTTGAGGCGGCCGTTGGCAATGTTCTGAATCATTGCTTCGGGGAGGTTAGCGGCCTTGGCTTCAGCGGTGGTCTTGATGATTTCGCGACCCTTGGCGGCGTCTTCTTCAGTAATCCAGCCCTTGGAGATGTTGCTCTCGATGTGGTCTTCTGAGTCGAAGTGGTTGGGGTTGAGACCGGCCTTGGTGAGGGCGGCGTTGACGGCTTTGCCAACGAGTTCCTGCTTGGTCTTTTCAACAGCAACGGCGATTTCGGCGTCGATGGTGGCCTGAGCTACGTTTTCGCGACCTACGGCTACGGGGTTCATCGAGGCAATCTGCATACAGATTTCGCGACCAACCTGGGGGTCAACGTCTTCGAGGTTGAAGCCTACGATAGCAGCGAGCTTGTTGTTGAAGTGGTTGTAGGCGGCGGTGGTAGCAGCCTCAACAACGGCGTAAGCGCCGATTTCGGTCTTTTCGCCGGTCTTGCCGCTCTCTTCGGTGATGAGGTCGGCAACGGTCTGGCCGTCGACGGTGAAAGCCTTGAGTTCTTCGACAGTGCGGAATTTGTTTTCCATAGCGATGTCGATGAGCTTCTGAGCGAGGGCAACGAAGCCTGCGTTCTTACCAACGAAGTCGGTCTCGCAGTTGAGGGCGAGAACGGCTGCAAACTTGCCGTCGGTCTTGGCGATAACGACGCCTTCAGATGCCTGACGGTCTTCGCGCTTGGCTGCTACAGCCTGACCCTTCTTGCGGAGGATTTCAACGGCTGCTTCGATGTCGCCTTCGGTCTCGGCGAGAGCTTTCTTGCAGTCCATCAAGCCGGCTGAAGTGAGGTTGCGCAGCTTGGTGATATCTGCCATAGATACTGCCATAATTCTTATAGTAGTTTTAAGGATGAAGAGCCGGCCGAACATTCAGCCGGCCCTTCAGGAGTGTTAGAAATTAGGGGGATTGAAGAGAGAGTGGGGGTGCGGAAGATTGGCTATTAAGCTTCTTCGGCGGGAGCAGCCTCAGCCGCGGGAGTTTCAGTTGCGGGAGCCTCGGCGGCGGGACGACGGCTTACGCGACGACGGTTGGCACCATCGCGACGGGGAGCTTCACCGTTCTCGGGAGCAGCCTTTTCGTCGGCCTTTTCTACTTTGCGCTCGGCGAGACCTTCGTTGATGGCTTCGCAGACTGTAGAGAGGATGAGGTCGATGCTCTTCGAAGCGTCATCGTTGGCGGGGATGACGAAGTCGATGTTCGAGGGGTCGGAGTTGGTGTCGACGATGCCGAATACGGGGATACCGAGACGGTTTGCTTCAGCCACTGCGATGTGCTCTTTGTGAACGTCGATTACGAAGAGAGCCGAGGGGAGACGGTTGAGGTCGGCGATAGAGCCGAGGTTCTTCTCGAGCTTGGCGCGCTGACGGGTGATCTGGAGTTTCTCACGCTTCGAGAGGTTGTCGAAAGTGCCGTCCTTGGTCATTTTGTCGATAGACGCCATCTTCTTGACAGCCTTGCGGATGGTGGGGAAGTTGGTGAGCATACCGCCGGGCCAGCGTTCGATAACGTAGGGCATGCCTACGCTCTGAGCCTTTTCGGCGAGGATTTCCTTTGCCTGCTTTTTGGTAGCGACAAAGAGGATGCGCTGGCCTTTCTTGGCGAGGGCGCGGAGCTCGTTGGCAGCCTCTTCGAGGTTAGCCTGAGTCTTGTAGAGGTCGATGATGTGGATACCGTTGCGCTCCATGAAGATGTAGGGCGCCATAGCAGGATTCCATTTACTTTTCATGTGGCCAAAATGGCAGCCTGCTTCGAGGAGTTGGTCAAAACCGGGAGTTGACATTCTGTGTAGAAAGAATTGTTTACGTTCTTTGAAATTTTACAACCTCGGGGTAGGGAACGTGTCCATCGCCGGGGTTTAGATACTAAACACTTGAGGATGAGAGGTGTCTCAGGCAGCCTGACGGTATGCCTGAGCGGGGAAGATATTAGCGCTTCGAGAACTGGAAGCGTTTGCGAGCCTTGGGACGACCGGGCTTTTTGCGTTCAACGACGCGGGGGTCGCGGGTCATGAAGCCTTCGGCGCGGAGAGCGGGCTTGTCTTCGGGGTTGATTTTGACAAGAGCGCGGGCGATGGCGAGGCGGAGAGCTTCGGCCTGGCCTTTGTAGCCACCACCGTCGAGATTGACGTGGATGTCATACTTCTCGGCTGCGTCGAGAGTGAGGAGGGGCTGCTTGACGATGTACTGAAGGATGGAAGAGGGGAAGTAGACGTCGAGAGCACGCTTGTTGATGGTGATTTGCCCGTTGCCTTCCTTGACGATTACGCGGGCTACGGCAGCCTTGCGGCGACCAACTGCATTAACTGATTCCATGCTTCAATTATTTGATTTTGTTGATGTCGATAACTTCGGGATTCTGGGCCTCGTGGGGATGGTTGGGGCCGTTGTAGACGTGCATGTTCTCGATGATAGCACGACCGAGACGGTTCTTGGGGAGCATACCCTTGACAACCTTGATGAAGAGGGGGTTGTAGCCGGGCTTGAGGTGCTTGTTGAACGATTTCTTCTTGAGAATCTCGGGAGTAGCGACGCGCTGACCGCCGGGGTAGCCGGTGTAAGAGAGGTATTCGCGGTCGGTCCACTTGTTGCCGGTGAGTTTCACCTTGTCAGCGTTGATGACGATGACGTTGTCGCCGCATTCGATGTTGGGCGAGTAGGAGGGTTTGTTCTTGCCACGGAGAATGAGTGCGATGGTGGCGCAAAGACGGCCGAGCACTTGGTCGGTGGCATCGATTACGACCCACTTGTGCTCAACGCTCTGGGCGTTGGGGGTGAGGGTCTTGTAGCTTAAAGTATCCACGTTAAATGTTTAATTAATAGATTGTTTGATTTTGATTTTGCCTCGGCGGGGTTTGGCCAAAAACCTCTGCTCCGGCTCGATCGGTTTATTAATTGGACATAATCGGAGTGCAAAATTACTCATTTCCGCTGAGTTTTCCGAGGGAATTAAGAAAGATTAACATACTTTTGTGGGATGGGGATGTCTGTCGACGGTGTCCCGGCTGCCCCGAGGCGGAGGTGTGTCGTGGGACAGTGGGACAGCAGGACGCATTCGTGGCGATGTCTGGAGGAAAGCTGATTTTGACATGCTGAGATATTGAGAAATTGACATTTTGACAAAATGACGAATTGATTGGCTGGAGATGAATATGAGGATGAGGCTTCGGGCTGCCGGGCGAACTATTTGCCGGGGATGGGTGTTATTATTGTGTAACGACTCAAAATCAAACTAAAAAACGACTGAAATTATGAAAAAGTACAGATGTATCGTGTGCGACTGGATTTACGACCCGGCTGTCGGCGACCCTGAAGGTGGTATCGCCCCGGGTACGGCTTTCGAAGATATTCCCGCTGATTGGGTTTGCCCGATTTGCGGTGTAGGTAAAGACGATTTTGAAGTGGTGGAGGAATAACACTCTGCCCTCAACACAAAATTATTTTCATCAATTCAAAGAGAAGCGCAGCCTCAACGGCTGTGCTTTTTTCGTGTCTGACGGGGACGTTTCAGAACGGATAGACGCGGCGGGGCAAGAGAAGCGCAGCCTCGACGGTTGTGCTTTTTCTTATGTCTGACAGGGGCGTTTCAGAACGGATAAACGCGGCGGGGGTTGAGCGACTGTCCGAAGTAGCGGATTTCGAAATGCAGATGCGGGCCGGTGGAGTTGCCGGAACTGCCTCCGAGTGCAATCGGTTGGCCGGCGGATATGAAATCGCCTGCGGTGACTAGTGCGCACTGAAGGTGGGCATAGCGTGTTTCGATGCCGTTGGCATGGCTGACGATGACAAAGTGGCCGTAGCCTCCGCGCTCGTGTCCGATGCGACTTACACGCCCTGGAAGAGCGGCTACGATGGTGTCGCCGGTGCAGAGATGAATGTCGATGCCTCGGTGGAAACGATGGAAACGTTCGCGGTAGCCGAACTCGGATGTGACACGGCCACGGACGGGCGGAACAAACTCCTCCCAACCTGCATCGGGAAGCGTCCCTTCGTAGATGCGTGCGGGCGCAGGGTCGTCGGGGCGTCCCCAATAGCCGGAGTCATAGTAATCGTTTTCCTCGTAGACAGTGGAAAGAAAATCGAGGGCTCCAAGTTCACGGTCATCTTGCGCCGGGGAAGTAATAGGACGGACAAAGTAGTCATCAGGCACGGTGTCGCCGGGAAAAACTATAACCCGGCCATGAGTGTCGCGAGGCACATGCCCGTCGGCCTGCCTGACACCTGCGGTACGTGTCTCTCCCCCCACTGCTCTGATCAATCCGGAGAAGATTTCAACAGCGGGCGAGTCGGCAGGTTCGGCTTGACGTGAGGGTGAAACAGCCGAAGCCCCGACCGGAGCCGGGGCCTCTAAGAGTATCGCTATGACGAGAAGCGGGAATTTCCTCATTCCTTGTCGATAGATTTCACATCAGCGTCTGCCTTGTCGGAGTCGTCGGTCATCGCGGCGAGCTGCTTACGGCGCTCTTTTGTGGAGGCCAACGCGGGCTTGATGAAAAGTATCCACGAGGCGGAAGCCACAAACGCGAGAAATACCCAACCGATGAGAATCATCACCTTTCGCGGAGCCGAAGGACGGATGGGCACCGTGGCAGGATTGACCACGGCATAGACGGGAGTGGTCTCCTGCACCTTGGCCTTTGCCTTCTGCACATGCTGCGAAGTGGTGTTGTAGAGGCTGAAAGCAAGCTGGGCCTCGTTGTCGAGACGGTCGCGGGCTATGCGCGCCGACTGCGTGGCTATGCCCTGATTTCGGTCGGTGTAGTCGGCAAG
Organism: Duncaniella sp.; assembly: GCA_029056055.1. Classification (GTDB taxonomy): domain Bacteria; phylum Bacteroidota; class Bacteroidia; order Bacteroidales; family Muribaculaceae; genus Duncaniella. The sequence goes on along the minus strand of JAIDCC010000055.1, from coordinate 26,008 downwards.
CTTCTGCTGAGCCTTGTAATACTCATCCTTGGCCTCGGCATTGAGCTTTTCGGCATATTCGAGGTCTTGGCGAGCCTTGTTGGTGCGGTAGTCGGTGACGTATTCCTGAAGACGGGCCACTACGGTGTCGGCAAGCATGGCAGCCACGAGGGGGTCTTGCATAGTGACGTTAATCGTAACGACGAAAGTCTTCTGGTCGACCGAAGCGGTGACGCGGTCAGCGAGGGCGAGCACCATGTCATTCTCGTCCTTGGTGAGGCGGAACGTGTCGAGCTTATGATTGGCATCCTCCTCATCATCGTCGCCCGGCATAAGCCAACCGATGACGGTGAAGGGGAAACGCATCACGGCTCCCCACCAGGGACCTGAGGTTTCCTCATCGAGAAATTGGCTGACAGTGAATTTCTCTCCATCCTCCTTCGTCTCGACCGGGACTTCGAAAAGGCTCGTGAGGAAAGGCACCGAGCTGACCACGTCGGGGTAGAGCTGCGGATAGACGGCGTCAGAGCCTGAGGATTGCATACCACCGAGTCCGGCCATCGAGGCAAGAGCACCGAGACCGCCCGAGGCAGTTTTGTTGTCGGAAAGTTCCGGGGCGAGTTTCACTTCTACCGTGTATTCGCGGGGAATGCTGAAAGCTACCACCAGACCTATCACCGCTCCGACGGCACACCATTTGCAGATGGTCCATCGTTTGTTCCAGAGCTTATAGAAGAGCTCCAGGAGGTCAATCTCTTCGCCCTCTTCGTTTTCGTCGCGCTTGTCGATTTCTTCTTGCATACGGGGTGTTGTTGATGTGTGAGTGAGTGTATGAGTGACAGGTGTGATTACTTCTTGAAGATTGCCGCAACCGAAGCAGCCATGGTGGCGATAGAGGCTACGCCCGACGAGAGGGCAAGCACCTTGGTCCAGTCGGTGCCGTTGTCGGTAGATTTAGTGGGCACGATGATGACGCAACCCGGCTCGATGGGGGTATTCTTCTTGGCCTTGGCCACGGTGCCGTTCATATAGATGATGAACGCTTTGCCCTTCCTGGCCTTCTGACCGTAGCCGCCGGCCTGGTCGATGTAGTATTTGAGTTTCTTGTCGGCATCGTAGACCACCGTGTTGGGATACATCACCTCACCCACGATTTTGACCGTGCTCTGCTGCTCGGGCACGAAGAGCTGGTCGCCCGGCTTCATCACGAGGTCGTAGGAGCTGCCGGGATTAGCGAGGGCACGCTCAAGGTCGATACCAACGTTGTAGGTGCGGGGGAGCTGAATGGTGTTGAGGGCAATCGAGTCGCCATCGCTTTCCTGATTAGACATGGCGAAACGGAGAGTCTCCTGATTGGCCGCATATTCGTCGTCGGTCATCTGGCGCAGGAGACGTGCACCCTTGATGTAGGCGCCGTCGACAATGCCGCCGGCACGTTTGATAAGGTCGCTGACACGCTCGTTGCGGCGTTCGAGTACAAATTGGCCTGTGAAGAGCAATTCGCCCTGCATCGAGACAAACTTCTGAGTTTCATAACCGGGGCTTGAACGCACCTGAACCACGTCGTAGGGGCGGAGCTGGAAACCTTTGCCCGCGCCCACACCGAGACCGTTTTTCATCTCGACGGTAAACGATTCGGATAGCTGCTGGGTCTGTTCGGTAGCTTCGGGGTCGACGATGCGGCGCGAGATGTCGATACGGGCGGTCGATGCACCTTCGAGTAGACCGCCTGCCTGAAACACGAGGTCTTCGAGAGTGAGATTGTCGGCGTAGGGATAAGCACCGGGACGAGCCACGTAACCGTTGATGCTGACAGCACCACGCTCTTCGAGTTCGTGGACGCTCGAAATGACAATCATATCATTGCGCTTGAGCTTCACGTCGGGCGACGTGCCGTTGAGAATGCCTTTGAGGTTGAGGGGAATAACTTCAAGCTGGAGCTCGGGACCCTCGCGATAGAGCAGCGCGCGCTCGGTGTAGGCATCGTCGGTGAGGCCTTCGGCACGGCTTACGAGCTGGCCTACGGTAGATAGGTCTTCGCTGATGGCAAACATGCCGGGACGATAGACTGCACCCTTGAGCTCAACGCGGTTGGCGTAACGGTCGAGGATGGTGCCGACCGAGAGAACGTCGCCGTCCTTGAGGCGGTATGAGGCAAATTCGCCCTTGTCAATGTTGTAGAGTTCGTTCTCGGTGCCCGCCTGGCGCGCAACACGAATCATTTCGGTGTAGGCGTCGCCTGTGAAACCTCCGGCATAGGTGATGACATCTTCAATGGTCTCACCAGGCTTGATTTCGTAATACATCGGGCGCTTCACATTGCCGTCGATGCTGACAAGTTCGCCGTAGGGAGGCACGATGATGACGTCGCCTTCCTGAAGGCGGATGTTACCCGCGGTCTTGCCTTGGAAAAGGTAGTCGTAGATGTCGATGCCGGCAATCTTGCGGCCGTTGCGGAGCACCTGAATGTTACGGAGCGAGCCGATGTCGTTGATACCTCCGGCGCGATAGAGAGCATGGAACACCGATGAGAAAGGCGACATGCGGAACGTACCGGGAGTGGCAACCTCGCCCATGAGGTCGACCTGAATGGTGCGCACCTGCCCGAGAGTCACCTGAATGTCGGTCTCGGCATCAGAGACACCCGAATACTTGCGGGCGAAAGCGTTCTTGATATGCTTGTTTGCCTCGTTGATGCTCAGACCGTTAAGATAGACCGGACCGAGCTGCGAAATCATAATGCTGCCTTCGGGCGAGATGGTCTGACGCAGATGGTCTTCCGACGCACCCCAGATATCGATTATAACTTCGTCGCCGGGCCCGAGGCGATAGTTCTGCGGGGTGGCCAAATTGTCGCTCGGCTCGAAAGTCAGCGCGTTGGAATTAAATACTTTGTGACCGTAGATTTGACGGGCTGAAACCTGGCCGTTTGTGCCCTCGTCGACTTCTCGGCCAATCTCGTCCATCGTGCCGGCAGAGATGTCTTCCGCAGCATCGTGGCGACGCTCGCGCGAAGCGGCGTTGACAGATTGCGAGGTGACGTTGGTCTCAGCACCCTGCTGCGATTCATAGGTGGCTTTGATACGTTCGGCCTGTTCGGGAGTCACACCCTTGGCCATCAGCTCTTTGCCAATCTGCTGCTCGGTTTTGCCTGCGGCAGTGGCCTGTTTGATATAGGTTATGACCTCCTGGTCGGTCATAGCGAACGAAGCAAGAGAACCAAAGATAAACAGAGGCAAGAGTAGGTGCCTGATTTTCATATCGGTATAATGTGTCAGAGATGATGATTGTTACTTTTGCACGCTGCGTGTCAGCGTATGGAATGGCATAGGGACAGGACACGCGTCTGCAAAGTTACACAAAATTGATAGCTTATACAATTTTGTATATCTTAATCTTTGTTAACAAATCAGCATCTCTGAGTTCGGGGGCTGTCCCACTGTCCCACTGTCCCAAGCGGAATGCGGTCCTTGGGACAGCGGGACGGCGGGACATCCGCGGACGTATTACCTGAAGGCGTTGCGATGCACACGGTCAGGGTGCCATTTCTCTACAGGCTCATGCGAATCGGCAGGATAGCCTACGGGCATAAGACTGTAAGGCACGAAAGTGTCGGGCAGATGCAGGAGTCGCGCTACCGCTTCCATACGGTCGGAGTGGGGATAGACGGCGGTCCATACACTCCCCAACCCGAGGGCGTGTGCGGCCAACTGAAGGTTTTCGCTTGCCGCCGCAAGGTCTTCCACCCACAATGTTGAGTCTACTCCGTCGAGAAATCTTTCTTTGTTTCCGCAGGCGAGTATGGCCACCGGAGCCTCGGCCGTCATCTTGGCATAAGGCAGAGCCTCGGCAAGCGACGCAAGTAGTTGAGGGTCGTCGACAATCACAAACTCCCACGGCTGGCGGTTGACACCGGAGGGCGCGCTCATGGCAGCGTGGAGTAGAGTCTCGACATCCTTTTCTGAGGGCTTTTGAGCCGTGTACTTTCTGACACTCCTCCGGCTGAGGATTGCGTCGATTACGGGATTGTTCATACGTCTTTTTATTCGGATATGACTTTCCCCGCACCGCCCGCCCTTTGTCGGGGCGAGAGGCACGGGGAAATGTTATGGTTACGTTATGATAGAGCGGTGATTATTTGAAAACGCCCTTGACGGCCTTCTCGGCTTCCTTGGCTTTGTCTGCGGCCGATTTGGCAGCGTCTTCGGTCTTGCCTGCTACGGCTTTTGCGGCGTCGGAAGTCTTGTCGGCGGCATTCTTGACGGCATCTTCAGCCTTACCTGCGGCTTTCGAGGCTTCGTCTTTCGCACCAGCCACTACGGCAGAAGCTTTGTCGCCGGCATTCTCCACAGCGTCGCTCACTCCGGCCTTGACCGAATCGACAGCGGCCTCACCCTTGGCATAGGCCGAGTCGGCTTCCTGTTTGAGCTTGTCGAGCAGACCTGCATTCTTAGCGTCCTTGGCTTCGAGGATGGGTGCCACTTCGTTGAGATAGTCGGCGGCAGCCTGGTCTTTGCCTTCCTTGACGAGCTGTTCGGCATAGTCCTGAGCCTGCTGCACATATATTTTGAGCGAGTCGGGATCGGTGCAATTCTCGATTTTGGCCTTGAGGTCGGCCCCTTTGTCTTCGGCCTTCTGTGTAGCCGAGCTGCACGAGGCGAGTGCTACGGCAGCAAGTACGGCCACCGAAAGAAGAATCTTTTTCATAATCGTAGAAATAATTATAATTGAATCCGTGTTGATACTATTCTATAACGCCTCTACTTGCGAGATTGTTTATAGACTTTCTTATATTCGATGGGTATCACTTGGATGAAGTGGCCGAGGGCGTTGTCCCAGTCGTCGAGCAGACGCGCCGCCAGGGGTGAACGTGTGTGGCGGTAGTGGGCGGTGACGAGACGGTGGAGTTCGCGTGCATCGTCGGGGTCGTCGACGAGCGAGAGTTCCACCATTTCCATGTTGCAGAAGAAGTCGAACGTGCGGTCGGGGTCGTAGACGTAGGCCACACCGCCACTCATGCCGGCGGCAAAGTTGCGCCCTGTCGTGCCGAGCACCACGGTGCGCCCTCCCGTCATGTATTCGCAGCAATGGTCGCCCACTCCTTCAACGATGGCCGTGGCTCCCGAGTTGCGCACGCAGAAACGTTCGCCGACGCGTCCGTTGATAAACACTTCGCCCGATGTGGCACCGTAGAGCAGCGTGTTTCCGGCAATGATGTTGTCCTCGGGGGCGAAACGGCTGCCGGCAGGAGGCACGATAACGATGCGCCCTCCCGAAAGAGCTTTGCCCACGTAGTCGTTGGCGTCACCTTCGAGGCGGAACGTGATGCCGTTGACGAGGAATGCTCCGAAACTCTGTCCGGCCGAGCCGCGGAAGGTGGCTTTGATGAGGTCGGGGGCGGGAAGACCGGCGTCGCCATACTTGGTCGCGACGACTCCCGAGAGCATAGCGCCTGTCGAACGGTCGGTGTTGGTGATGGGAAATTCCATCTCAACGTGCATTCCGTTTTCGATGGCCGGGTAGGCGCGGGCTATCATCTGACGGTCGAGCACACCGTCGATTTCATGTTTCTGTTCGGCCACACACACAATAGGGTTGGTCTCGGCCTCGGCGGGAATGTGGAGGAGTCCGCTGAGGTCGACACCCTTCGGGAGCAGGTCGGTGCGCACGTGGAGCAGGTCGGCGCGGCCGATGATTTCGTCGAGCGAGCGTATGCCGCGTTCGGCCATCATCTCGCGGATGCGGCGCGCCATGAAGCGGAAGTATCTGACGAGGTATTCCGACGCTCCGTCATACTTGGCACGCAGCGCGGGGTTTTGCGTGGCTATTCCGACGGGGCAAGTGTTGGTGTGGCATTTGCGGTCCATGATGCAACCGAGCACAATCATTGCCGCCGTTGAAAAACCGAACTCCTCGGCTCCGAGCATGGCCATCACCATTACGTCGCGGGCTGTCTTGAGCTGACCGTCGGCCTGGAGACGTACCTGACGGCGCAGGTTGTTGATGACGAGGGTCTGCTGGGTTTCGGCCAGTCCGAGTTCCACCGGTGTGCCGGCGTAGCGTATCGACGAGGCGGGCGATGCACCCGTGCCACCGTCGCTGCCCGAAATGGCTATGAGGTCGGCTTTGGCCTTGGCCACGCCTGCCGCGATGGTGCCCACTCCGCTTTCCGAAACGAGTTTCACCGACACCTTGGCGGCGGGGTTGACGTTCTTGAGGTCGAAGATGAGCTGGGCGAGGTCTTCAATCGAGTAGATGTCGTGGTGGGGAGGCGGCGAGATGAGCGTGATGCCGGGGATGGAGTGGCGGGTGCGGGCTATGATTTCATCAACCTTGAAGCCGGGCAACTGACCGCCCTCGCCGGGCTTGGCGCCCTGAGCCACTTTGATTTGGATTTCGTCGGCGTTGACGAGGTAGTTGGTTGTCACGCCGAAGCGTCCCGAGGCCACTTGCTTGATGGCTGAACGCACCGAGGTGCCGTCCTCACGAGGCGTGAAGCGTTCGGAGTCTTCGCCTCCCTCGCCGGTGTTTGATTTCGCTCCTATCGAGTTCATCGCGGCGGCTATGGCTTCGTGGGCCTCTTTCGATATGGCTCCGAACGAGATTGCACCCGTCACGAATCGGCGCAGGATGGCCTCCTCGCTCTCCACTTCGTCGATGTGGATGCCCTCGCCGAGACCTCCTACTTCGAGGTAGTCGCGGATGAATATCGGTTCATGTCCCGAGTCGACGATTTCCGAGAATTCGAGGAATTGCTTGTAGGAATCGAGACGTGTGGCTTTGCGCAACGCCTTGACCGCTTCGGGGTTCCAGGCGTGCACTTCGCCATCCTTGCGGAAGATGTAGCGGCCGTTGAATGTGAGTGGGGCCTCGGTGTCAAACTCAGCCGCCCAGGCCTCGCGGTGGGCGTCGATTATGTCTTCGGTTATCGCTTCGATGCCCAAACCGCTGATTTTCGATGTGGTGGCTCCGAAATATCGGCTGCATATGTCGCGACCCAGGCCGATGGCTTCGAAGAGCTGCGCACCTTTGTAGGAGGTCAGAGTGGAGATGCCCATCTTCGACATCACTTTGAGCAGACCTTTGTCGACGGCTTCGATGAAGTGGCGCTGGGCGGTGGCGAAGTCGAGTTGGATTTTCTTTTCGGCCACCATGCGGTCAATGACAGCGAATGCCATGTAGGGATTGATGGCCGAGGCGCCGTAACCCACGAGCAGGGCGAAGTGCATCACCTCGCGGGCATCGCCTGTCTCGACCACGAGGGCGGTGCGGGTGCGCTTGCGGGCTTCGATGAGGTGGTGGTGCACAGCCGACGTGGCCAGAAGCGAGGGTATCGGGGCACGGTCCGCGTCGGTGCCGCGGTCGGTCAGCACGATGTAGCTGCAATCGTCGTCGACGGCCTTCTCGGCCTCCTCACACAGACGACGGATAGCTTTTTCGAGACCTTCAGCACCCTCTTCGACGGGGAATGTCATGTCGAGCCTGCGGGCGTTGAAGCCCTTGTATCGCAGATGACACAGAAGGTCGAGCTCGCGGTTTGAGATGATGGGGCGTTTCAGAAGCACCATCTTGCAGAGGTCGGGCGAGAAGTCGAGCAGTTGCTTGCCGACGGCACCGATGTAGCTGTCGAGGCTCATCACGAGTTCCTCGCGCAGCGGGTCGATTGGGGGGTTCGTCACCTGCGCGAAGTGTTGGCGGAAGTAGTTGTAGATGGGTTGACGGCGGCGCGAGAATGCTGCGAGGGGGGTGTCGTCGCCCATCGAGTGGGTGGGCTCGATGCTCTGCGTCGTCATCGGGGTGAGGATTTTCTCGATTTCCTCGGCGTCATACATAAATGTGTGGAGGCGGCGCTCGAAGTCGTCAACAGCCGAGGCCACTTTTCGGCCCGAGGTGATGGTGTCGAGTTTCACACGGTTGCGTGCCAGCCAGTCGCGGTAGGGGGCGCGGTCGGCAAGCGAGTTCTTGATTTCCTCGTCATGGAGTATCCGCCCCTCCTGCATGTCGACGAGCATCATCTTGCCCGGATGCAGACGCCCTTTCTCGACGATTTCAGCAGGGTCGAAGGCGAGCACACCCGTTTCGGAGGCTATTACTATGGTGTCGTTGTCGGTGATGAGGTAGCGTGCGGGGCGCAGACCGTTGCGGTCGAGCATTCCGCCGGCATAGCGGCCGTCGCAGAAGAGCAGTGTCGCGGGGCCGTCCCACGCTTCCATCAGGATGGAGTGGTATTCGTAGAACGCCTTGAGGGCAGGCGAGATGGGGTTGCGGTCGTTAAACGATTCAGGCACGAGCATGGCCAGCGCGTGGGGCAGCGACATGCCTGCCATCACGAAGTATTCGAGCACGTTGTCGAGCGAGGCCGAGTCGCTCATGCCGGGCTGGATTATCGGTGTCATGTCCTGACCGCCGAAGGCTACCGGAGCCAGTCCGCTCTCGCGGGCTTTCATCCAGAGTCGGTTGCCCTGGATGGTGTTGATTTCGCCGTTGTGTCCCACCATGCGGAACGGTTGTGCCAGACTCCAGGCGGGGAAAGTGTTGGTCGAGAAGCGCGAATGCACCAGAGCCATGGCAGTAGTGAAACGCGGGTTCATCAGGTCGGGATAATAGTAGCGGAGTTGCAGGCTCGACAGCATCCCTTTGTAGACCATCGTCTTCGACGAGAGCGAGCAGATATAGAAATCCTCCTTGCCCTCGATGTCTGAGTCGGCCACTTTCTTCTCCACACGCTTGCGCAACAGGTAGAGGCGCAGCTCCATGGGGCGGTCGCTCTCCTCGTCGCTCACGAAGATTTGTTTCACCTCAGGTTCGGCGCCGCGCGCCACAGGGCCGAGCTGCGAATTGTTCGTAGGCACGTCGCGCACGGCCATGAGGGTCATTCCGTCTTCCATAGCCTCGCGTTCGATGATATCGAAAATCTCCTCGCGCGACTGTTCCGACCGGGGCATGAAGACGATGCCGGTGCCATAGCGTCCCTTCTCGGGCACGGGCACACCCTGCAACAAGATGAATTCGTGGGGTATCTCTACCATGACGCCCGCACCGTCGCCGGTCAGAGGGTCGGCTCCTTCCGCACCGCGATGCACCATGTGTTCAAGCACTTGCAGCGCCTTCTCTACGAGTTTGTGACTCTTGCGCCCGCGGATATTGACCAGAAGTCCCACGCCGCATGCGTCATGCTCATACCGGGGGTCATACAGACCTTGAGGTTTCTTCATAAGCTATGAAAATCGTTAATCTTCTTAAATTATGCGACAAAAGTAGCATTTTTCCACGCTTCTGCCAAATTTATTGGCAATTTTCTTTTAAAAATATCAAAACAGACTAATTTTTCGCTCCCCACACCCAATTCAGCACCCCATTCAAATTCCCCACCTGTCCCAAGCCGAAGGCGTGCGTGGGACGGTGGGACAGATGGGACAGATGATTTCAGTGGGAGGAGAAGGGCGTGGCGGTTATTGGAGGCCTTTGAGGTGGCGTTTGACGAGTTTTTTATCGAGGGTGGCGGGGGCGTATTCCCAGAAGGGTTTCATTTTGTCGCGGAGTTGGCGGAGACCACAGAGGCGTTGGGCGTAGTGGATTTCGGTTTGGCGCAATGTTTCGAGGTATGCATCGGAGAGGAGGGAGTCGGAGAGTTCGGTGGTTTCTAGCCATTCGCGGAAGAGGGTCGGGCGAGTCAAGAGTCCGCGTCCGGCCATCACTCCGTGCCATCCGTCGGCGGCGAGGGCGTCAATCTGGCGAGGCGTAGTGATGTCGCCGTTGAAAATCAACGGGTGCGTCAGGCGTTGGCGTAGACGGGCGAGGGCTTCGAGATGCAGTTGGCCGCGGTATTGTTGCGAAGCTGTGCGGGGATGTATGGTGATGAGACGCAGGGGCATGGCGTTGAGTGTGTCGGCCAATGCGAGTGCTTCGGAGGGGTCGTTGATGCCGAGGCGCATCTTTACGGAAAATTCCACGTCGGGCATGTGGGTCATCAGGCGTGCAATAACGGCGAGTTGGTCGGGCGAGGCGAGAAAACCGGCACCACGTCCGCGGCGCACCTGCGGAACGAAGGGACAACCCATATTCATGTCGATGCGCGTGGCTCCCTCGCGGCGTAGTGCGTCGACAAGCAGCTTCCACTCTTCGGCATCGCGAAAAATCACTTGCGGCGTGACGCTCAAACCTTCGTTGAGAGGCGAAGTGAAGTCGCGCATATCGCGTGCGCGTACCTCTCCCCTTTCGATGCGTATGAAGGGGGTGAAGTATTCTATCGCGGAGGGGCCGCACACTCGGGAGTGGGCGCGTCGCCATTCGGGTTCGGTGAGTCCCTGCATGGGCGCTGCCATCAGTTTGAATTCGGTTTTCATGGTGCAAAGATACGAAATGAAATTGGAATAGGTTCAATGGGGAAGGGGGAATTTCCGGACAACTTTGTGTGATAAATGATTGTGTCGCGGTGCGCGGGAAACGTGCCGTACATTGTGGCCGAGGCATACACTGTGGACGGGGCGTACATAGAGGCGTAAGGGCGCGGCGGGGGACACTTTGGAGGTTACTTAAAAAATTTTTTGCGGGTTTTGTCATAATCGCACTATAGAGGGGTCGGAACGGTGGTAATTTTGCATCGTGGTCGGAGAGAAACAGCGACTACATGAATATCAAAATTTACTTACATTTTAAAATCATTTACCTATGATTCCCTCATTTTACCAAATCGGCGATAAGCTCATCGCCGCACGCGACATCAAACTGACTAACGACGGTCGCCCTTACTATTCGCTTAACGCCCGCGTCATCAAGCTCGAAGATGCCGAGCCGGGTATGATAAGTCACTCGCGGCCGTGGACTGCGGCCGAGGCTGTGCACTGTCAATCGACCAATGCGTCGATTAAACCGAAAACGTCGCTCAATTGGGTAGCACCCTCGCAGCCCCGTCAGCAAAGCGCCGTGCCGAGTCCTGCTCCTGCTCCTGCTCCTGCTCCTGCTCCTGCTCCTGCTCCTGCGGCAATTTCACCTCAGCCTCAACCTCGTATGGAACAGCCCGCGCCTGTCGCGAATTATGCTGCAAAACCGATGGCTGTGCCTGTGACGACGGCTGACTCCGGACTCGCTCATCACGACGACCTCGAGGCAACAGACCACCGCACGATGTTTGTGGTGAAGCGTGCTTCGGAGTGGATGGAATTAGCGTCAAAGCAGCGCACCGGGGGCGGCACGCGCGAGCAACGCCCCACCTCCAAAAAGGCTGACGCGCAGAGGGGAGAGGACGCGGAGGCAACCGCGCAGAGAGGAAACCACCCGAAGACAAACCCACGACACGCCGAGGCAGGGGAGGCACGCGGAAGCCTAAGCGACGCAGGGGGAGACCACCCAGAGGCAACGCCAAGACACGCGGGACGGCGGGACGGGGGTTATTTGGAGGTGATTTCGTCGAGTTCGATGGAGGCGAGTTCCCACATCGACATGGCGTTTTCGAGGTTTTTGGTGGCGGCGGCGTGGGCGGAGTAGAGGGCGTCGGAGGTTTCGCCGGCGGCAAATTTCTCTTCTATAGCTTTTACTTCGGCTTCGAGTCGGGCGATTTCAGCCTCGGCGTCCTCGACCTTGCGGCGTGCCTTGCGGACGAGTTTTTCGTGCTCGCGCTGTTCGGCATAGCTGAGTTTCCGCTCTTCTTTGGCCGGTGCGGGGGCCGCGGGAGAGGGCTGTGAGGGTTTCTGTGCAGAGGGTTTGGGTTGCTCGGCCTTGACCGGTGCGGGATTAGAGCGCTCGAGTTCGGCGAGGTTGGCGAGTTTCTTCTTTTCGAGAAATTCGTAGATGCCGCCGAGACATTCCTTGACCTCTCCCCCACCGAATTCGTAGACTTTTTCGACAAGGCCGTCGAGAAACTCGCGGTCGTGGCTGACGACGATGACAGTGCCGTCGAAGTCTTTGATGGCCTGCTTGAGGATGTCTTTGGTCTTCATGTCGAGGTGGTTGGTGGGCTCGTCGAGGATGAGGAGGTTGACAGGCTCAAGGAGGAGTTTTATCATAGCGAGGCGTGTTTTCTCGCCGCCGGAGAGCACTTTGACCTTCTTATCGGAAGCCTCTCCGCCAAACATGAAAGCGCCGAGGATGTCGCGGATGCGTGTGCGGATGTCGCCCACGGCCACACGGTCGATAGTGTCGAACACGGTGAGTTCGCCGTCGAGTAGCGAGGCCTGATTTTGAGCGAAGTAGCCTATTTTGACGTTGTGGCCGATACGTAGATTTCCGGTGAAGGGAATTTCGCCCATGATGCACTTGACGAGCGTAGACTTACCCTCGCCGTTCTTGCCGACGAAAGCCACTTTCTCGCCGCGCTTGATGGTGAATGTGGCGTGGTCGAACACCTGATGAGGGCCGTAGGCTTTTCCCACGTTGTCGGCTATCACGGGGTAGTCGCCCGAGCGCGGTGCCGGGGGGAAACGCAGATTGAGGTGGGAGGTGTCGACCTCGTCGACCTCGATGCGTTCGATTTTGGCAAGCTGCTTGATGCGGCTCTGCACCTGCACGCTCTTGGTGGCTTTGTAGCGGAAGCGTTCGATGAAATCCTCGGTGTCTTTTATCATCTTCTGCTGGTTTTGGAAGGCGCGCATCTGCTGCTGGAGGCGCTCTTCGCGCAGGAGGACAAACTTGGAATAGTTGACCGAGTAGTCGTAGATTTTGCCGAGGGATATTTCGATGGTGCGGTTTGTGACGTTGTCGATGAATGCACGGTCGTGGCTGACGAGCACCACGGCCTGCGCTTTGGTGATGAGGAAGTTTTCGAGCCACTGTATCGACTCGATGTCGAGGTGGTTGGTTGGCTCGTCGAGCAGCAGAAGGTCGGGGCGTCGCAGAAGGAGCTTGGCAAGCTCGATGCGCATGCGCCAGCCGCCTGAAAACTCGGCTGTGGGACGATTGAAATCCTCGCGTCGGAAACCGAGGCCTATGAGTGTCTTTTCCATCTCGGCCTCGCAGTTGTCGCTCTCTTCCATGGCCAGGCGGTCGGTGAGCGAGGTCATGGAGTCGATGAGTTCCTGATAGGAGGCGCTCTCGTAGTCGGTGCGTTCGGCGAGTTCGGCGGTCATTTCGTCGAGACGGGCGCGCATGGCGTCGATGTCGGAGAAAGCAGTGCGCACCTCTTCAATCACCGTGCGTGTGTCGGTGGTGAGGATGTGCTGCGGCAGGTAGGCAATGGTGGTGTCGCGGGGGACGGAGACTGAGCCTGACGTGGGGGTCTGCTGTCCGGCGATGATTTTGAGCATAGTCGACTTTCCGGCGCCATTCTTGCCCACGAGTGCTATTTTGTCGCGGTTGTTGATGACGTAGGAAATGTTGTCGAAGAGGCTTTTGGCCGAAAATTCTACCGAGAGGTTATTGATAGAGATACTCATAGATTGTGTTCAATAGGTTTGTCCCAGCCTGTCCCAAGCCGGGGGCGTGTCTTGGGACACCGGGACACTTACGAGGGGTAGGGACACGCCTCAGTTCCGTCCGCAGAGACGCGGAACGACTGATCGACCTGAAAGCCGGCGAATTTCGAAATCGCGGGGTCGGCGCGGCGCCCATACAGGGTCAGCGTTGTCCCGGGGCTGTCCCAAGCCGATAGCGTTCACCGGGACATGGGACACCGGGACAAAGGCCGAAATCAGTTGCTCATGGTGCGGAGCAGTTCGTCGTTGTCGGTGGTGCGCTCCATACGGTCTTTGATAAATTCCATGGCCTCCATAGGGTTGCGGTCGCTCAGGAAGCGGCGCAGAATCCACATGCGGTTGAGGGTCTCGGAATTGAGGAGCAGGTCGTCGCGACGGGTAGACGAAGCCATGATGTCGACAGCGGGGAAGATGCGCTTGTTGGCGAGGGGACGGCTGAGCTGAAGCTCCATGTTGCCGGTGCCCTTGAACTCTTCGAAAATCACCTCGTCCATGCGCGACGAAGTCTCGGTAAGCGCGGTGGCAATGATGGTGAGCGAGCCTCCGCCTTCGATGTTACGGGCGGCACCGAAGAAACGTTTGGGCTTCTGGAGAGCGTTGGCATCGACACCGCCTGAGAGGATTTTGCCCGAGGCGGGGGCGCAGGTGTTGTAGGCGCGGGCCAGACGGGTGATAGAGTCGAGGAGAATTACGACATCGTGGCCGCACTCAACGAGGCGTTTGGCCTTTTCGAGCACTATCGAGGCAATTTTGACGTGGCGGTCGGCGGGTTCGTCGAAGGTCGAGGCAATGACTTCGGCGTTGACCGAGCGACTCATATCGGTGACCTCCTCGGGACGTTCGTCGATGAGGAGAATCATAATGTAGGTCTCGGGATGATTTTCGGCAATGGCGTTGGCAATGTCCTTGAGGAGCATTGTCTTACCTGTCTTCGGGGGAGCCACGATGAGGCCGCGCTGACCCTTGCCGATGGGCGAGAACATGTCGACGACGCGGGTGGAGATGCCCGAGGGGCGCGAGATGGCGAGATTGAATTTCTCGTCGGGGAAGAGAGGTGTGAGATGCTCGAAGGCCACGCGGTCGCGGATGAATTCAGGGTTGCGGCCGTTGACGAGGAGCACTTCGGTCATGGGGAAATACTTTTCGTCAGCACGGGGCATACGCACGTTGCATTCCACGACGTCGCCCTCCTTGAGACCGTATTGCTTGATTTGCTCGCGGCTCACGAGCACGTCGTCGGGCGACGACATGTAGTTGTAGTCGCTCGAACGGAGGAAACCGTGTCCCTGCTGTTCGATTTCGAGGACGCCCTGCGCCGTGATGATGCCGTTGAAGTCGTATTGCGGCATGAAACGCTTGTCGTCGGCGAGACCCTTCTTGTTTTTCTTGTTCTTCTTGCCCTGAGGCTGCTGCGGCAAAGGCTGACCCGGCTCGACGATGGTGACGGGGCCGAGGTCGACGGCCATCATGGGCGACATCGGGGGTTCGGGTTCCTGCTGCTGCTGGGGCTGAGGCTGCTGCTGCTGCTGAGGCTTGTCGGCACGGTTCTTGCGGTCGAATTTCTTATTTTCGGGCTTCTGCGAGGGTTGCTGCTCAGACTGTTGGGGACGCTGCTGAGGCTGCTGTTGCTGCTGCTCGCGGTCTTTCTCCTTCTCCTCGCGCGAACGCGGGGCGAAAGTCTTGCCACCGGCGTGGGGGAAGAATGAGTCGAAGCTGGCGCTCGTGGAGCGGCCGAACGTGCGTCGCGGCTCTTCGGGTTTTGTCTCGGCTTCGGGAGCGGGGAGCGCGGGGGTCTCCTCGGCCTGCGGAAGAGTGTGGGCAGCCTCGGCGACGGCTGAAGATTCGTCAGCGGCGGCGGGAGCGGTCAGACCGGGAATGATAGCGGGGGCTTCAGTCTCGGGCGAAGCGGGCTTTTCGGCCTCCTTCTGAGCTTTGGCTTTGCGACCGCGAGATTTCTTTTCAGTAGGAGCGGGGAGCTGAGTATCTTCGGTGGCGACCACCTCGGGAGCATCGGCCGGAGCGGGCTGCTCATTGGGCGTGCTTTCGGCTTCCTTTTGCGCCTTAGGCTTACGGCCGCGTTTCTTGGGCTGCTCGGCAGGGGCGGCGGAAGCGTCGGCCACATTTTCGGCAGGCTTTTCGGGCTCGGCGGGAGTCTTCGCCGTCTCGGCGGACTGAGCGGATTTCTTGGCGCGAGGAGTCTTGGGTTCTTTCTTGGCACGGCCTCGGGGCTTGGCGTCGGCCTCGGCCGCACCATCCTTAGCCACCTTGCGGGCCTGTGCTTCGAGTATTTCGTAGACCGTTCCGTCACGGTCGGGAGAGATGTTGACACCAAACGACGAGGCTACCTTTGAGAGCTGTTCGTCGTCCAACTTTTGAAGTTCGTCAAAATTATACATATATCTTGTTTACCTGGGGGGAATATCGAAATTGCTTATTAAAAGAAGTTTTTTTGCCGCATCGTAGGCCGAGGTGTCCCAAGTCACGGGGCTGTCCCATGCCGGAGGCGTCTCGTGGGACACCGGGACAAGACCTTGAGCGTCGATGCCGTTGTGGGGGATGGCAGAGAGGGGCGTTGCGGTGCGGATGGTCTCGAAGCCGTCATTTTTTATTTCCATAACGCGGCGGAGCGGAAGAGACGGCAGACGAGGGGGGAAAGATTGGGGGGAGAGAGTAAACCGGATGGATGGAGAAAATGGGGGAATTAACGCGAGGAATGAGCCGGAAGCTCGGAGGGGTGCGTCAAGAGGCATCTGCAGAATAGAGCCTCCCGGGTGTTAACAAATTTGCCGACCGGATTGTTCGGGTCATGGCCTGACACTTCATCCCGCGGCCGGGCAAACCTTGATTTTCATTGCAAAATTACTAAAAGTAAAACAATTCACCAAAAAATCAACACATTTTTTATTCGTGACGTCGGCGGAGAGCCGGAGCCTGCTCTCCACTGCGGGGGACACGGCCACCGCATCTCGCGAGCGAGGCAGCCTGACGGGGGACGACGATGCTACTTTTCACACCCCGACGAATGCCGAAACGTGCGTTATTTGTGCGTTACGTTAAAAGTAAACGCTCTGAAAAACAATCGTTTTCAAAGCGTTTGCAGTACCCCCGTAGGGAATCGAACCCTAAACTGAAGAACCGGAATCTTCTATTTTATCCATTAAACTACAGGGGCTTGGGGAAGATTGCGATTTGCAGTGCAAATTTACGGGATTTTTCTTAATCCTGCAAATGTTTTTCAATTCTTTTGCGTGGCCGAGGCGAGGGAGAGAGGATATTTGGCGGCGTCGGGAGAGGTTTTACGGAAGATATTTCGTAACTTTGCAGACGAGAAACAAGCTTCTCACATAAGTTGGAAAACCAAAACTACACCTGCCCGATATGAACATCAGAATAGACTCGACATGGCGGGAAGCCCTCGCCGAACAATGGGGCGCCGACTATTTCGCACGCTTGGCCGAGTTTGTGCGCGCTGAGTATGCCACGACAACCGTCTATCCTCCTGCGGGAAAGATTTTCGCCGCCTTTGACGCTTGTCCGTTCGACCGTGTCAAAGTGGTCATTCTCGGGCAAGACCCTTACCCCGGGGCAGGTCAGGCCAACGGTCTATGTTTCTCGGTCAATCCGGATGTACCACTCCCCCGCTCGCTCACGAACATCTATAAAGAGCTGGCTTCCGACTTGGGACGTGAATTCACAGCCGACGGCGACCTCAGCCGCTGGGCACGTCAGGGGGTGCTGATGCTCAATTCGGTTCTGACGGTGAGGGCCGGAGCGCCAGCATCCCATCAGGGACAAGGGTGGGAGCGGTTTACCGACGCGGCCATCGAAGCGCTTGCCCGGCAGCGCGAGGGGTTGGTGTTCATTCTGTGGGGGGCGTATGCTCAGCGCAAGGGCGCGATGATTGACCGAGGCCGTCACTGCGTCATCGAGTCGGCTCATCCGTCGCCCCTTTCAGCAGCACGAGGATTTTTCGGTTCGAGACCGTTCAGCCGAGCCAACGCCTACCTTGAGGCACGAGGCGAAACGCCGGTCGACTGGATTGGCACCTCGCAAGGTTAAGCGACCGTGTCCCAAATGTCCCAAGCCGAAGGCGTTCCGTGGGACAGTGGGACAGCGGGACAGGCTCATTTTTTTACTCTAACTAAAGATAACGAAATCAGATATGACAAAAGAAGAACGCATGGCTCTGGCCCGACGTCTGCGCGGCGAGGGTTACAACTGCTCGCAATGTGTGGCGATGGCTTTCGCCGACGAAACGGGAGTGGATGCAGCCACCCTGGCACGTCTCTCCGAGGGTTTCGGCAGCGGCATAGGCGGACGCCGCGAGGTGTGCGGCGCCGTCACGGGCATGACCATGGTATTGAGTGCAGTAAACGCGGGGATGGCACGTCCCGAACTCTACCGGCGAGTAAGCGGAGCTGTTGACGGATTTGTCGAGGTCGAGGGGAGCGACGTGTGCGCCACACTCAAGCGCCCCGGAGCCAAACCGTGTATCGACCTCATAGCCGACACCGTGGGGCGTCTCCACCGCATTCTCGAAGCTGATGGCAAATTGCGCTGAGACAAAGGGCTTTATCCTCTCGATGCTGCTGTGGATGGTAGCCACGTTGAATGCCGCGGCGGCTACCGACACACGCACCCGCACGTTTGAGCCGACGTTTCGCTCGTTGCAGGTTTCGGTGGCCGGTGCGCCCGATGCTCCCCCAATCGTCGGGCTCGGACTTGACGGCCAACAGATTCTGATAGAATTTGACGAGCTTGCCTCCGACCGCCGCTATCTGCGCTACTCGCTGGAGCATCTCGACGCGGCGTGGCAGCCTGACGGGACGGTTGATTCGGAATTTGTCGACGGTTTCAATGAGGCCGAAGTAGAGGATGTCGGGTTTTCGCAGGCTACGCTGGTGCATTACGTCAACTACCGCATCCTGCTACCCAACGAACAGGTGCGCATCACGGCCTCGGGCAACTATCTGGTGAAGGTCTACGACGAAGAACGCCCCGACGAGGTGTTGCTTCAGGCACGTTTCTCGGTGAGCGAAATGACCGCCGGAGTGAGTGCCTCGGTGACCGACCGCACCGACCTCGACTCGCGCGGCGAGCATCAGCAACTCTCAATCAGCGTCGACACCAAACATCTGCCCCTGCGCGACCCTTTCAACGACCTGCGCGTGGTTGTCACAAAGAATTTTTCGCCCGACGAGCAGGTGACCCTCGTCACCCCGCAACGCATCGCAGGCACAACAGCCGTCTACGAACACCTGAGGCCGCTCATTTTCAAGGCCGGCAACGAATACCGACGTTTCGAAACCGTCTCGTCTACCTTCCCGGGGATTGGCGTGGAAACCATCGTGCAGGAAAACCCGGTGGTCAACGTCTACCTCCACACCGACCATCCTCGCGCGCGTGAACAATATTTATATGACCAAACGCAGCAGGGACGCTATCGGGTGAGAGCTTCCGACGTGGGCGACTCGTCGACAAACGCCGACTATCTGATGACCAACTTCACCCTCGAAATGCCGCGGCTGCCTCAGGGAGAAATCTTCATCGAAGGCGACCTGACCGAACGCAGCCTCTCGCCCCGCTCACGCATGGAATGGGACAACGACGCGGGCTGCTACCGGCAGTCGCTCCTGCTCAAACAGGGGTCGTATAACTACCGCTACGCCGTCAGCACCCCCGAGGGCATCTCAAACCTCATCGAGGGCGACAAATATCCCACCGTCAACACCTACACCGTCTGCGTCTACCATCGCGAGCCGGGAGGGCGTTATGACCGTCTCGTGGGCGTAGACCACATTAAATCAGGAATATGAATTCAGAAACCGAAGAAACCGTAATGCTTGAAATAGGAAACACACTGGTGTCGCTCGACCTGGCCGAACGCTTTTTCTGCTGCGACATCAACGCCTGTCTGGGACAATGCTGCATCGAAGGCGACGCCGGCGCACCCATCACCGAGGCGGAGCGCGACAGCATCGACTCGCTGCTCCCCGTGGTAGAACCCCTCCTACTCCCCTCCGCCAAAGAGAGAATTGCCGAAGCGGGCACGTCGTATGTCGACGAAGAGGGCGACCTCGTCACGCAGATTGTCGACGGCCGCAACTGCGTCTTCACCTGCTATGCTCCCGGAGGCATATGCCAGTGTGCGCTCGAATGCAAGCATTCCGAAGGGCTCACCGGAGGGTTTCGCAAACCCGCCTCGTGTGCGCTCTATCCCGTGCGCCTCACCGAGTATGAGAGCTTCACCGCCGTCAACTACCACCGCTGGGACATCTGCCGCCCGGCCGAGAAAAACGGAAAGCGTCTCGGCATCCGCCTCTATCAATTCCTGCGCGGCCCCCTCACGGAGCACTTCGGAGAGGAGTGGTATGCCGAACTCTGCGAGGCCTGCGAAGCCTATTTGGCCGAATATGGCCACTGAGCCGCTTGAATTATAGGTCAGAAGCACAATTTTAAAGTCTAAAAATTGTTTCTTACTGAAAAAAAGTTGTAACTTTGCAAGCTGAAAGAGCCCCCTCGGGCCCGACCTCACACCACGAAGCATGTCATTAGCCTATAACATAGTGCTCTCGGCTGCCCGCACAGCCCTGATAGCGGCCACCGCTGTCGCCCCCGACGAAAGCCGGGCCAAGACCGTGCGTTTCGGGCGCGGACAGATAGGCTGTCTCGACGCGCTCTCTAAAGCTGCCGCCCGGATTGACCGCAGCCGCCCCGTGGTGTGGATTCATTCGGCCTCGCTGGGCGAGTTTGCCATAGCGCGCCCTCTGATAAGAGAGCTAAAGGAGCGCATGGATTGCGTCATCGTGGTGACTTTCTTCTCTCCCACCGGGTATGAAGCCCTTCAGCGGCGTCCGATGGAGGAGGTTGACGCCGTGCTCTACCTTCCGCTCGACACGGCTTCCAACGCCTCGCGTTTTCTCGATGAAATCCGTCCTGCGTGTGCCGTATTCATGGTGTCGGAGTTCTGGCACAATTATCTTGCCCAGCTTGCCGCGCGAGAGATTCCGACATTCCTCGTGTCGGCCATCATCCGCGACGACAGCCCCTTCTTCAAATGGTATGGCGGTATCTACAGGAAATCCATCCTCACCTACCGCCACATTTTCGCCCTCGACAGCCATTCGGTAGACAACCTCGGACGCCTCGGCCAGACGCGCTGCTCGCTCAACGGCGACCCTCTCTTCGACAACGCCACCCTCATGGCAGATACGCAGTGGAGCGACCCCCTCATCGAAACCTTCAAGGCCGGGAAACCCATGTTTGTGGCAGGAAGTATCCACGACGACGAAGACCTTGACATGGTGTGCGCGCTGGCCAACCGTAACGAGGATACGAAATTTGTCATCGTGCCCCACGAGATTTCAGATGAAATCATCTCCAAGCTCCGCACCCGCCTCGATGGCCGTGCCGTGCTCTACTCCGAAGCCTCGCAATATTCAGGCAAGGATTTGGAAGAGGCGCAAGTGCTCATCATCGACTTCGTCGGAGCCTTGGCCTACATCTACCGCTATGCCACGTGGGCCTACGTCGGAGGCGGTTTCACCCCTCTGCTCCACAGTGTAATCGAACCGGTGGTCTACGGTGTGCCCGTGGCTTTCGGCCCCTGCATCCACCGCAAGGTCACACCCCGCGAACTCATCGAATTGGGCATAGGCTGCATGGTCACCACGGCAGACGAACTCGAATCTTGGTTCGGCCGTCTGCGCTCCGACCGCTCCGCCCTCGACTACATAGCAAAGAAAGCAAAGAAATATGTCTCACGCAACGTCGGCGCCACCACCCGCGTGGCCGACGCGATAATCTCCTCGCTCAGCAATGCGTGACAAACTGAAATATCTGTTATACCGCGGCATCTTCACCCCGCTGTCATGGCTCCCGACCCCGATGCTCTACGGGCTGGGCGATGGAATACGCCTGCTCCTCGACAAGGGGCTCGGCTATCGCCGCAAAGTGATACGCGAAAATCTGCGCAATTCGTTTCCCGATATCTCCGACGAGGAACTGCGCCGCATCGAACGCGACTTCTACGGTCAGCTGGCCGACAACGTGGTAGAGACCGTCAAGCTGCTCAACATGTCTGACGAGGAAATCGACCGCCGCGTCACAGTGGATGGCGGCGAGCTCGTCGACAAATATGCCTCCGAAGGTCGCCCGGTGGTAATCTACCTCGGCCATTACGGCAACTGGGAATGGGTGCCCGCCATCGTGCGCCATTTCTCCGTGCCCGAAATCAACGCGCAGGTCTACAAACCTATGCACGACAAGGCCTTCGACCGCCTCATGCTCAAAATCCGCTCACGTTTCCGGCAGACATCCGTAGGCCAGAAAGAAGTGTTCCGCAAGATGCTCGGCTGGGCGCGCGACAAGAAGCCCTTCGTCATAGGCTTCATAGCCGACCACCGCGCCAACAGCGACGTGGCTCATCACCACACCGAATTTCTCGGGCAAACCACCACGTTCAACCCCGGGGGCGAGGAGATAGGCCGACGCGTCAATGCCGCCTACCTCTACCTCGACATCGAGAAGCCCGAGCGCGGCCACTATCATCTGACGTTCAAGGAAATCGAGCCCGACCCCGATAGCCCCGACTACCCCTACACACGCCGCTATCTCGAAATGCTCGAAGAGACCATCCGTCGACGTCCGGGTCTGTGGCTCTGGAGCCACCGCCGATGGCTCTACAAGTGACGCGCCGCCCTCGTCAACCATTTCGAAATCTCACCCCTCACCTCAGCCCTTTCAACCTCGCTAACGCCCCTCACTCCATATCATCACCAGAAATGAAGATAATCTGTGTCATTCCGGCCCGCGCCGAGTCATCGCGCTTCTTCGAGAAGCCTCTCGCCCTCATCTGTGGAAAACCCATGATTCAGTGGGTCTACGAACACTGCAAGGAAGTTGAAATCTTCGAAGAAGTCTACGTGGCCACAGACTCCGAACGCATTCAGGCCAAGGCAGAAAGCTTCGGCGCAAAAGTGATAATGACCCGCTCCGACCACGACACCGCCACCGAGCGTCTCTACGAAGTGTCGACACGCATCGACGCCGACCTCTACGTGATGGTAAACGGCGACGAGCCTCTTCTGACCCGCGACTACATCATCCAATGTGTCCCCGAAGGGCTGGAACCCGACTCGTTCTTCGTGTCAAACCTTATGACCGATTTCACTAACCCCGTCGAAGTGGTCGACGCCACCAACCTCAAGATTGTCACCGCCAAAGACGACCGTTGTCTCTTCATCTCGCGCTCGCCCATCCCCTATCCCAAAGGCGCGATGGACTACGTGTTCCACAAATTCGTGGGCGTCGGCGCTTTCACCCGCAAAGCCCTCGATTTCTACCATAATACCCCCCGCGGGCCTATCGAGAAAATCGAAGAAAACGACTCTTTCCGTTTCCTCGAAAACCACATGCCCATCTACTATTACAACTGCCACTGCAAATCGCTCTCCGTCGACAACCGCAAGGACATCGACGGTGTCGAGGCCATCCTCAAAGCCTCGAAGTGACAGCCCTCTGCAGCCTGACGTCATAGACGGCTCCTCTTCATTTTAACTTTCCCCGACGCCTCACGCATCAACTACGCATGCGGATTTTGCCCTTCATTCATAGATAAATGACTGAAACGACCAAATCAACTCCAACCCCGGCGACGACAGCTCCACACGACGCCTCTTCCACTCCGCGCCGCAAACGCCTGCTCGCAATACGCTTTTCGGCCCTCGGCGACGTGGCCATGACCATCCCCGTAATCTACTCGGTGGCTCGCGCCTATCCGGAGCTCGAAATCTACGTGGCTACACGTCCGCTCTTCGCGCGCCTGTTTGTCAATCCTCCCGCCAATGTCATGGTCATCCCCTTCGACATCAAGGAGAAATACAACGGCGTCGGCGGACTCCTCGGCATTGCCCGACGTCTCGGTGCCCTTCATCCCGACTATGTGGCCGACCTCCACGACGTGCTCCGCTCGTGGCTGCTGGCCGAATACTTCAAGCTCAAGGATGCCCGTGTCGGACTGGTCAACAAAGACCGCCGCAACCGCGACCTCGTATTTGCCGGTGGGCGGCCGCAGCGCCCTTACATCGACCGCTACTTCGACGTGTTCGATTCGCTCGGCTTCCCTGCCTCACGCACGTTCCGCTCCATCTACGAAGGCTCCGAAGCCCCCAAGCCGGCCATCGAAATCAAGCACCCGGCCATAGGCATTGCCCCCTTCGCGCGTTATGCCACGAAGACCTACCCTGCCGAGAAGATGAGCAAGGTGGTCGACACCCTGGCCGCACGGGGCTACAACGTCTATCTCTTCGGCGCCCGCGGTGCCGAGGCCGAAATGCTCCGCTCGTGGCAGAAGGAGGGAGTCTCGTCTGTTGCAGGTCAGTTTGACCTCGCCGGAGAACTCGCAACCATCAACGCCCTCGACCTCATGGTGAGCATGGACTCTGCAAATCAACACCTTGCAGCGCTTGTCGACACTCCCGTCCTCAGCATCTGGGGCTCTACCACTCCCGCCTGCGGATTTCTCGGCTACAACCAGACCGCACCCGCCGACACCGTCATGCTGACCCTCCCGTGTCAACCCTGTTCGATAGCTGGCGACAAGAAATGTCCGCGCGGCACACTCGACTGTCTGCGCTCCATTCCCTCGACAGCCATCGTCGAAGCCATCTCGCAGAAAGTGCCCCTGCCAAAGAAATAATCCCCCGTCACGGGCTGTCCCATGTCCCACTGTCCCACGAGACGCCATCGGCTTGGGACAGAGCCGCGACACGGCGCAGCCGCTCAATAAGATTTTTCACTACTTATGCAAAATTAACTTGCAGATGAGGCAAGAGTTTTGTAAATTTGCAGTCGGAAAAAACTTTCTCCCCGAAGAAATCATCAAAACCAAGATTATTTAATATATTCAACTATGAAGATTGAAAAAATCATCGGTCGTGAGGTTCTCGACTCACGCGGCAATCCTACTGTAGAAGTAGACGTTATCCTCGAATCAGGCGCTAAAGGCCGTGCATCTGTTCCCTCAGGCGCATCTACCGGCATCAACGAGGCTCTCGAACTCCGCGACGGCGACAAGAACCGCTACCTCGGCAAGGGCGTGCAGAAGGCTGTGGCCAACGTCAACGGCCCCATCGCCGAAGCTCTCGTAGGCATGAGCGCTCTCGATCAGATTAAGATCGACGAGACCATGATAGCTCTCGACGGCACCGACACCAAGAGCAACCTCGGCGCCAACGCCATCCTCGGCGTTTCGCTCGCTGTGGCTAAGGCTGCTGCCGACTACCTCGACCTCCCCCTCTACAAATACATCGGTGGCTGCAACAGCTACGTGCTCCCCGTGCCCATGATGAACATCATCAACGGCGGCGCTCACTCTGACGCTCCCATCTGCTTCCAGGAATTCATGATTCGCCCCATCGGCGCTCCCTCTTTCAAGGAAGGCATCCGCATGGGCACCGAAGTGTTCCACTCGCTCAAGAAAGTGCTCCACGACCGCGGCCTCTCTACCGCTGTCGGTGACGAAGGCGGTTTCGCTCCCGCTCTCGACGGCACCGAAGACGCTCTCAACGTCATCATCAAGGCTATCGAAAACGCAGGCTACGTGCCCGGCAAGGACGTGACCATCGGTCTCGACTGCGCTTCGTCTGAGTTCTACAAGGACGGTCGCTACGACTACACCTGGAAGCAGGGTGCCGACGCTCCCAAGTACACCTCGGAAGAGCAGGCCAAGTATCTCCAGGAACTCGTCAACGCCTACCCCATCGACTCTATCGAAGACGGTATGGCCGAAGGCGACTGGGAAGGTTGGAAGATTCTCACCGACCTCATCGGCGACCGTTGCCAGCTCGTAGGCGACGACCTCTTCGTGACCAACGTCAAGTATCTCGAACGCGGCATCGAAGAAGGCTGCGCAAACTCTATCCTCGTGAAGGTTAACCAGATTGGTTCGCTCACCGAGACCCTCCGCGCCGTTGAACTCGCTCAGCGCAACAACTACACCGCCGTCATCTCTCACCGTTCGGGCGAGACCGAAGACGCTACTATCGCCGACATCGCCGTTGCTACCAACGCAGGTCAAATCAAGACCGGTTCGGCAAGCCGTTCCGACCGTATGGCCAAGTACAACCAGCTCCTCCGCATCGAAGAAGAGCTCGGCAACGCCGCAAAGTACGGCTACGGCAAGCGCACCAAGCGTAAATAATCATAGCGCAAGCTTTCGAGGGTTGACTCTCATGTAGAGTCGACACCCCGTCACATCTCATTCCCCGCCTCGCTGAGAGCCGTCAGGCCTCCCCCGTGAGGCGGGGATTCATTATTCTGGCGACACAAACATTCGCGGGACATCGCTGTCCCATTGTCCCACTGTCCCACGACACGCCCTCGGCTTGGGACATCCGGGACACCCTTACGCCTCCATGTACGGACGTGCCTCCGGCACGTTTCTCATGCACCGCCTCATAATCATCTATAATATAAAATATTCGCAAATTTGCAGGCAGGGTCGCGTAAACATTCGCGTTTATCCGATGCAACTTATGCCTGAAATCGGTTGTCCCACTGTCCCACGGGACGCCCTCGGCTTGGGACAGAATGGTACACCCGAGACATTCCCCATTCCC
>JAIDCC010000054.1 GCA_029056055.1 Duncaniella sp. | reverse complement strand
CCCCATTCCCCATTCCCCATTAAAAAAGCGCCGTTCCCCCCAAAAGAGGGAAACGGCGCTTATGCTTTAATCTGAAACCGGCGTCTTCAGAACGGCTTAACCTCCGTCCCGACGATATCGCTGACCAGATTGTTGGCCAGACGCGACGCACCGATTCGGAACGACTCCGACGTCTCGACCCACTTCTCGCCAAGCACTTCCTTGACGATGGTATAGTAGGCAAGCGCCTGGTCGGTTGTGGCCACTCCGCCGCTCACCTTGAAACCTACCATGCGGCCCGTAGCCTCATAGTACTCCTTGATGGCCTGACACATCACGTAGGCCGCCTCGAGCGACGCACCTTCATACTCCTTGCCCGTCGAGGTCTTAAGGAAATCCGCCCCGGCGTTGAGCGCCAGAATCGACGCATTGCGTATGTTCTCGGCCGTCTTGAGCGCGCCCGTTTCGAGTATCACCTTCAGCAGCGCCGAGCGGCACGAATGTTTCATCTCCGAAATCTGGTCGCTCACCTCCTCATAGTCATGGTCGAAAAAGTCGCCCATCGGGAGCACCACGTCGATTTCGTCTGCGCCGCTTTCCACAGCCAGACCTATTTCGGCTATCTTAACCTCGATAAACGTCTGTGCCGAAGGGAAGCTGCCTGCCACTGCCGCGATGTCAACGGCCGATACGTCGAGCACCGTGCGCGCGATTGGCACGAAGTTGGGGTAGACACACACCGCTGCCACCGACGGAAGTTCGGGATAGTCGGTCTCGAAGGCGTTCACCTTCTCGACGAAGTCGGCCACCGAACGCTGCGAGTCGGTGCTCTTCAGCGTCGTCAGGTCTACGCAGCTCAGCAGGTACTTCAGCACCTCTGGCTTACGGTTTTCTTCGAGATGCTTGTCGAGTATCTCCTTCACATCGGCCTTGATGGCCTCGTCGTCGACCTTCACTTTCGAGTCGGCAAACATTTTCTGATATTTATCCATAGTTTTTGAGAATTTGAGAAGTTGGAATTGACTGAACGCAAAGTTACCATCAAAATTCCTGAATTGCAACTCCCGAGGGTTAAGAATTGATAACGCCCCCTTCGAAATCCCCTGCGGCGGGTTTGGTGGTTTGCGATTTTCTTGCTAACTTTGCTCTCAATGACAATGACAAGAAAAGATTTTGAAATAATGGCGCCTGTCGGGTCGCTCGAAGCGCTCGAGGCCGCCATCTCTGCCGGTGCCGATGCCGTCTACTTCGGCGTGGGCGACCTCAACATGCGTTCCCACTCGAGCGTCAATTTCACCCTCGACCATCTGCGCGACATCGCTGCCCGATGCCGCGAGGCCGGCGTGAAGTCATATCTGACGGTCAACACCATCATCTATGACGCCGAACTCTCACGCCTCGACGAAATCCTCGACGCCGCCCGCCTCGCCGGCATCTCGGCCATCATCGCCGCCGACATCGCCGTCATCTCACGCGCCCGCGCCAAGGGCCTCGAAGTCCACATCTCCACCCAGCTCAACGTCTCAAACATCGAGGCCGTCCGCTTCTGGGCGCAGTGGGCCGACGTCATGGTGCTCGCACGCGAGCTCTCGATGGACCAGGTCGGCGCCATCTCGAAGGCCATCGCCGACTCTCACATCACCGGGCCCGCCGGCGAGCCGGTGCGCATCGAAATGTTCTGCCACGGCGCTCTCTGCATGGCCGTGTCGGGCAAATGCTACCTCTCGCTCCACGAAATGAACTCGTCGGCCAACCGCGGCGCATGCACACAGATTTGCCGCCGAGGCTACAGCGTCACCGACCTCGAGACCGGTGCCGAGCTCAACGTCGACAACAAATACATCATGTCGCCCAAGGACCTCAAGACCATCCACTTCCTAGACCGCATGATTGCCGCAGGTGTCAGGGTGTTCAAAATCGAGGGGCGTGCGCGCGGACCCGAGTACGTGGCCACCACCGTGCGCGCCTATTCCGAAGCCATCGAGGCCATCTGCGACGGCTCCTACTCGCAGGAGCGTGTGGCCGAGTGGGACGAAAGTCTCCGCAAGGTGTTCAACCGCGGCTTCTGGGACGGCTACTACATGGGGCAGCGCCTCGGCGAATGGTCGGCCAAGTATGGCTCGTCGGCCACTCGCGTCAAACGCCACATCGCCCGCTGCACCCGCTACTATCCCCGCCTCGGCGTGGGCGAATTTCAGATGCAGTCGGGCGAGCTGCGTCCCGGCGACGAAATCGTCATCACCGGTCCCCGCACCGGCGCCATCATCATGACCGCCGGCGAGCTCCGCCTCGACCGCGACCCCGAGCCCCTCATCGTCAAAGGTCAGCTCTTCTCGCTCAAAGTGCCTCAGCCGGTCCGCCCCGGCGACGCAATGTATCTCTGGGAAAACAAAGAAACCTCTCAATCGTGATGTCTCTCATCGAAGCCTACATCGACTACCTGCGCCACGAGCAGCGGCGCGCCGCCAACACCGTCGAGGCCTACCGCCGCGACCTTGAGCAGTGGCGCTCCCACGTGCTTGGCGGCCGTCCCGTCGAGTGCTTCGACCCCATGAGCGTCACGCAGCTCGACCTGCGCCACTACATGGGCGCCCTCCTCAAAGAGGGCATCGGCGCCGTCTCGGTGCGCCGCAAGATGTCGGCCCTGCGCGGCTTCTTCACGTTTCTCGAACGCAATCACGGGCTGACGGTCAACCCCACGGCGACCCTCGCCATGCCCAAGACTCCCAAGCGGCTCCCGGTCATCATCCGCCCCGACGAGACCGAGCGACTGCTCGACGCCCCCGTGCCCCCCGACGACTACGACGCCCTGCTCATGCGCGTCATCATCGACATCCTCTACAACACCGGCCTGCGTTGCTCCGAACTCTGCTCGCTCAAAGACCGCGACACCGACACCTCCCGACGCTCGCTCAAAGTGCTCGGCAAGCGCGACAAGGAGCGCGTCATTCCCTTCGGTCCCGAACTGGCCGAAACCATCGCCGCCTATCGTCTGGAGCGCGACGCCGACCCCGCACGGCGCACCGCCGACCCCGACGCTCCTCTGCTCTGCCGCGCCGACGGCCGACCACTCAACCGCGGCCTCGTCTACTCCCGCCTCCACCGCCACCTCGCCGATGCCGGCGTCAACGCCACCCGCC
>JAIDCC010000053.1 GCA_029056055.1 Duncaniella sp. | reverse complement strand
TCCTTTAAGTTCGCGGAGTGTTGCCATTGGTTAGTGTGGGTGATTGGTGTGGGGGTGGTGATGGGGAGAGAGAGGGGTTGGTGGTCGGCCCGGGCGCGCCGCCCGCAGGCGGCGCGTGGGTCGGATTTTGCTTGTTTGAGCCTCGGGAGGGTCTTGTCGAGCCGGTTTTTCTCTGACTGTCAGACCCCCGTCTCGGGCACTACTTGTTATAGCGGGCGCTCACCTCGCCGGCGGCCTGGGTCAGCACAGTGGTCTGCGCCTCGTCGAGTTTACCGGCCTTGATGGCATCCATTGTGTCCTGATACTTGGCGTGCATCAGCTGGAGGAAGTCTTTCTCAAACTCGGCCACTTTGTCGAGGGGCACGTTTTCGAGCAAACCTTTCGTGCCGCAGAAAATCACGGCCACTTCGTCTTCGACGGCCATGGTGGAATACTGCGACTGGATGAGCAGACGTTCGTTCTTGCGACCCTTGTCGATGACGCGGGCGGTCACGGGGTCGATGTCGCCGCCGAATTTCGTAAACGATTCGAGCTCGCGGAACTGTGCCTGGTCGATTTTCAGCGTACCGGCCACCTTCTTCATCGACTTGATTTGAGCGTTACCGCCCACACGCGACACCGAGATACCCACGTTGATGGCGGGACGGATACCGCGGTTGAAGAGTGCCGTTTCGAGGAATATCTGACCGTCGGTAATCGAGATTACGTTGGTCGGGATGTAAGCCGACACGTCGCCGGCCTGGGTTTCGATGATGGGGAGCGCCGTCAGCGAACCGCCGCCTTTCACACGGTCTTTGAGCGAGGCGGGGAGGTCGTTCATCTGCGAGGCCACTTCCTGATTGTCAATGATTTTAGCTGCGCGTTCGAGCAGGCGGCTGTGCAGATAGAAGATATCGCCCGGATAGGCCTCGCGACCCGAAGGACGCTTGAGGATGAGCGAGATTTCGCGATAGGCTACGGCCTGCTTCGAGAGGTCGTCGTAGATGATGAGTGCGTCGCGGCCGGTGTCGCGGATGTATTCGCCTATGGCCACGCCGGCAAACGGTGCGTAGTAGCGCATCGAGGCCGAGTCGGAGGCCGTAGCCGCTACCACTACCGTGTAGTCCAACGCGCCGTGCTGGCGGAGAGTCTCGACGATGGCGGCTACCGACGATGCTTTCTGGCCGATGGCCACGTAGATACAGTAGACGGGCTTGCCTGCCTCATAGTTGGCACGCTGGTTGAGGATGGTGTCGATGGCGATGGCGGTCTTGCCAATCTGGCGGTCGCCGATGATGAGCTCGCGCTGTCCGCGGCCTATGGGCACCATCGAGTCGATGGCCTTCAGACCGGTCTGGAGAGGCTGCTTCACGGGCTGACGGAAGATGACGCCCGGAGCCTTGCGCTCGAGGGGCATGGCCAGGAGTTCACCCTCCACAGGGCCGCGGCCGTCTATAGGCTCGCCGAGCACATTGATGACACGCCCGAAGAGCTGGTCGCCCACGTGAATCGACGCGATTTCGCCGGTGCGCTTCACGCTCATGCCTTCGGTTATGGTATTGACATTGTTGAGCAGGATGACGCCGACGTTGCTTTCCTCAAGGTTGAGCGCTACGCCTTTGACTCCGTTTTCAAACTCAACGAGCTCGTTGGCGCAGACATTGTCGAGACCATAGACGTGAGCCACGCCGTCGCCGACTTCGAGCACCGAGCCGGTCTCTTCGAAAGAGACTTTCGAGCTGACGTTCTCGAGCTGCTGCTTGAGCACTTTGGATATCTCGCTGGGATTAATCATTTGCGGGTTTTAGGGAAAAGTGGGAGAGGATGGGTGTGTGTGTGATGTGGTGGAGGTTGAATTTTGCGGGCTGTCTCGCAGGGGCCGTACGGCTCTCGGGGGTCAGTTGGCTCCCAGCTCCAGACGAAGCTCTTTGAGTCGCGCCGCCACGGAGGCGTCGAGACGCTCGTTGCCGATGCTGACCGCGAAGCCGCCTATCAGAGACGGGTCTGTCTTCTCGTCATACTCCATTGTCCCCCCTCCGATGTGGGCGGCAATGAGTTTGCGCAGCCTCTCCGACTCTTTCGGGGTCAGGGGAGCGGCCGAGGTGACGGTCACTTTGTGGATGCCGTGCTTCTCGCGATAGAGTCTGACGTAGGCCAGTGCGATTTCGCGGGCCATGTCCAGACGCTTGTTGTCGGCAAGCAGACGCAGCATGTCGGCAAAGAGGGTGTCGGCTGCGTCGGCTCCGGCCGCTGTCGTCAGCAGCGCTTCCTTGTCGGCCGCGCTTACAAACGGATTGGCCATCACTTTGGCGAGGGTTTCCTCGCTGTCGAATGCCTCCGCGAGTTGCTTCAGCAGCTCAAACATGCGGCTGTCGGCCTTCTTGTCGGCGGCTGCCTCATAGATGGCCTTGGCGTAGCGGGATGGGATGAGACCTTGGTTCACTGATTACCGTTGTTAGGGGTGGGTGATGGGAGGATGGGGATAGTTGGTGTGTGGAGTGGAGGGATGTGCGGCGGTGCATGAGGTGCGCGGCGCTCTCTGCGGCCCGAAGGCCGGCGCGGGGCGGCGTGCCTGACGCGGCTTCAAGTCGGGTCAGCTCTGCGCGGTCTCCATCTCGTCGATGAGCGACGAGACGAGCTCCTGCTGAGCCTTCTGGTCTTCCATTTGCTTGCGCACCACCTTCTGGGCGATGTCGAGGGCAAACGTTGACACCTCTGTCTTGAATTGCTCCTGCGCGCGCTTGCGGTCTTGCTCGATGGCCACCTTGGCGGCATCCATCTCTTTCTGAGCCTCCTGCTTGGCGGCGTTGCGGGCTTCCTCGATTATCTGCGTCTTCATGCGGTCGGCCTCGCGGAGCATCTCGGCCTGGCGGCGGGCGGCGTCGGCCATGAGTTCGGCGGCGCTTTCCTGTGCCTTGTCGAGCTGCTGCTTGGCGTTCTGAGCATACTCCACACCCTTATCTATGAGGTCGGCACGGTCTGAGACGCCTTTCATTATCGCCGGCCAGCCCCAGCGCCACAATACGACGAAGAGCACGCCAAACGACACAAACATCCAGAAGACGAGGCCGAAGTCGGGGGTGAATAATTCCATTTTCTACTGTATGGGGTTATCGGGTTGTTCCTTGCGGAAGTGCTTGGGGGGGTGTGTAAGCGGGCCTGCGGGGCGGGCTTAGACGAACATTGCGAGGATGCAGACGATGACCGCGAAGAGGGCCACACCTTCGATAAGGGCGGCAATCACAATCATGTTCGAGCGGATGTCGCCGGTGGCTTCGGGCTGACGGGCGATGGCTTCCATGGCCGAGCCGCCGATTTTGCCGATGCCGATACCTGCGCCGATGGCTGCGATGGCTGCACCTACGCATGCGCCCAGACCGAGAAGGGCTTCTACTGCTGCTAAAATCATTGCTAACATAGTTGGGGAGTGTTTAGATGGTTATGAGTTTGGTAATTTGTTTCTGTTTTTGTTTCGAGGCTCACTTCTGCGCTGCGGGCAGCGGAGTGGCATCTTTGGCGTGGGCCTCTTCGTGATGGCCGTCTTCCTGCGCGAGCGAGATGAAGAGGGTCGAAAGCATCGTGAACACGTAGGCCTGGATGAAGCTCACAAGCACGTCGATGCAGAGCATGAACACCGAGAAGAGCACCGACACCACCGCCGTAGCTCCGGTCACCGCCGGACCCATGTAGGCGAAGATGAAGATGAGAAGCGTCAGCACTATCACTATCATGTGGCCGCCCATCATGTTGGCAAACAGACGCACCGTCAGTGCCGCAGGCTTCGTGAAGATGCCGAACACCTCGATGAGGGGCATGATGGGAATAGGATACTTCAGCCACCAGGGCACGTCGGGATTGAAGATTTCTTTCCAATAGTGCTTCGTGCCGAAGAGATTGGTGATGAAGAAGGTCAGAAGAGCCAGCACAAGTGTGACGGCGATGTTGCCCGTGACGTTGGCGCCGCCGGGGAATACCACTATCAGACCCATGAGGTTCATCACGAGGATA
Source organism: Duncaniella sp. (assembly GCA_029056055.1). GTDB lineage: Bacteria > Bacteroidota > Bacteroidia > Bacteroidales > Muribaculaceae > Duncaniella. Next base: position 69,734 of record JAIDCC010000053.1, on the reverse strand, counting down.
AAGAAGAACGCCGTCAGCAGGTAGGGGGCAAACTTCGGCGCCTTGTCCTTGAGAGTGGGTTGAATCACGCCGTCATAGATAAACGTGATGACAAACTCCACTGCGCCGCGGAATTTGCGCGGTGCCTTGGTGCCCTGCGTGCGGTGCCAGCGTGCCACGTCGAGGATAGCCCAGATGATGAGTATCATGCCGATGAAGATGGCACACACGTTTTTCGTAATCGAAATGTCCCACGGACGCACTTCGGTGCCGTCGGCCTTCACCTCGACAACCTTGCCTTTGTATTTCGAGTCGGCGCCGCCGAGCTTGAACGTGATGTCGCCGTCGCGATACACATGTCCATGCTCCAGACGCGACGACGAAAAGACGTGCAGTCCGTCGGTCGCCCACACTATCACAGGCAGAGGAATGCGGCGGTGATGATTGAAGGGCACCTCCCAGCCGTAGCCATCGCCCAGGTGCTCGAAGATGACATCTTTTGCTGAAAACCCATCGGCTTTCTCTGCGGCCTCCGTGAGGTCGCCGCGCTCCACCTGCGAGGGTTGCGCGTCATCGTTTGTCGCGGCCGAGGCCGTGACGGTCACGACACCGAGCAGCAACAGAAGGATGAGTCGGAAAATATTTTTCATAATCGTGTTGGCGCCTTCGCGTGGGGGTTAGTAGACACAGACTGAAATCACATCGGCATTGACGTCGACGATGCCGCCCGTTATCTCGCGGCGCTGCTCTTCGTCAGTGCCGGGAGTGGTGAAGCGGATTGTGCCGGGGGTCAGCGTGGCCACCAGCGTCGCATGGCCCGGAAGCACGGTAAACGCGCCCATCGAGCCGGGCAGGTGCACGGCCTTGGCTTCGCCTTCGAAGATTATGTCTTCGGCTGATATGATTTTGAGTGTCATGGTGTGACGTGCGGTTTTGGTTGTCGGGATTGGTTGTGGTTGAGGAGAGTCGAGTGTGAGCGTTTACTACTTCACCTCGGCAAGGAGCTTCTTGCCCTTGGCGATGGCGTCGTCGATGGTGCCCACGTTGAGGAACGCCTGCTCGGGATACTCGTCCATCTCGCCCGAAAGAATCATCTTGAAGCCGCGGATGGTCTCGCTCAGAGGCACCATCACACCGGGCAGACCGGTGAACTGCTCGGCCACGAAGAAGGGCTGCGACAGGAAGCGCTGTGCGCGGCGCGCGCGGGCCACGACGAGTTTGTCTTCGTCCGAAAGCTCGTCTACACCGAGGATGGCGATGATATCCTGAAGCTCGTTATACTTTTGCAGGAGCTGCTTGACAGCCTGCGCCGTGTTGTAGTGGTCTTCGCCGATGATGTTCGGGTCGAGGATACGCGAGGTAGATTCGAGGGGGTCTACGGCCGGGTAGATGCCGAGCTCCGAAATCTTTCGCGAAAGCACCGTCGTGGCGTCGAGGAACGAGAAGGTCGTGGCGGGCGCCGGGTCGGTGAGGTCGTCGGCAGGCACGTAGATGGCCTGCACCGAGGTGATTGAGCCGTTTTTGGTCGAGGTGATGCGCTCCTGGAGAGCACCCATCTCAGATGCAAGCGTAGGCTGGTAGCCCACAGCCGAAGGCATACGTCCCAGAAGGGCCGAAACCTCCGAACCCGCCTGCGTGAAACGGAAAATGTTGTCGATGAAGAGGAGGATGTCCTTACCGCCGCCATCCTGGTCGCGGAACTGCTCGGCCACGGTCAGACCCGAAAGAGCCACGCGCAGACGTGCGCCCGGCGGTTCGTTCATCTGGCCGAACACGAGCGTGGCCTGTGAGTCGGCCACCTGGTCCATTTCTACGTCGGCCAGGTTCCATTCGCCGCGCTCCATGCCCTCCTCAAACTTCTTGCCATACTTGATGACACCGCTCTCAATCATCTCGCGCAGCAGGTCGTTACCCTCGCGGGTACGCTCGCCGACGCCGGTAAACACCGAGAAGCCGTTGTGTCCCTTGGCAATGTTGTTGATGAGCTCCATGATGAGCACAGTCTTGCCCACGCCGGCACCACCGAACAGACCGATTTTGCCACCCTTCGAATAGGGCTCCAGAAGGTCAATCACCTTGATACCGGTGAAGAGGATTTCCGTGCCGATGGTGAGTTCGTCAAACTCGGGGGCGGGCTGGTGGATGGGACGCAGATTGTCGCGATCGAGCTGAGGCAGACGGTCGATGGCATCGCCGATGACGTTGAGCAGGCGGCCTTTCACCTGCGAGCCGGTAGGCACGGCTATCGGGCGCTCGAGGTTGTCGACACGCAGTCCGCGCTGAAGGCCGTCGGTGCTCTCCATGGCCACGCATCGCACCGTGTTTTCGCCGATGTGCTGCTCGACCTCGAGAATGAGTTCCTGCCCGTCGGGGCGGTCTACTTTAAGTGCGGTGTAGATGGGCGGGATGATGATGTCGTCGCCTTCGAAAATCACGTCGACCACCGGGCCGATCACCTGTGCGATTTTGCCAAATTTTTCACTCATCGCGTTTATGGGTGTTTAAGAAGTTTTTATGGGGAGGGGGTATGATATCAGAGATAGAGGCTGTAGGTCACCACGAGCACCATCAGTACGAGGTTCACAAGGTTGATGGGCAGAAGATACTTCCATTCGAGGGTCAGAAGCTGGTCGATGCGCAGACGGGGGAAGGTCCACTTGAACCAGATGATGACAAACGACAACGCGATAGCCTTGCCGAAAAACCAAATGACCGACGGAATGAAATCCATCACGTGGTTGAAGGCGTCGAAGCCGGGGATGTGAAGGGGCATCCAGCCGCCGAAGAAGAGCAGCGCGGCCACTCCCGACACGATAAAGAGGTTGAGATACTCGGCCAGGTAGAAGAAACCGAAGTGGATACCGGAGTACTCGGTGTGGTAGCCGGCCGTCAGCTCGCTCTCGGCCTCGGGGAGGTCAAACGGGCCGCGGTTGGTCTCGGCCGTACCGGCTATCATAAAGATTATGAAGGCAATCCACGCGGGGATGTGACCCGAGAAGATAAACCACAGATGCTCCTGGGCAAGACAAATCTCGTTGATGTTCATCGTGCCGGCGAGCACCACGATGGTGATGACACAGAGTCCCATCGAAAGCTCGTAGCTAATCATCTGCGCGCCCGAGCGCATGGCGCCGATGAGCGTATACTTGTTGTTAGACGACCATCCTGCCAGAAGGATACCGAGCACGCCTATCGACGAGACGGCAAGCAGGAAGAAGATGCCGACGTTGAAGTCGATTATCTGAAGGCCGTTGCCCCACGGGAGGTTGGCAAACGCCAGCATCGAGGCGATGATGACAAGGTAGGGTGCGAGGGCGAAGAGAAATTTGTCGATATGGTTGAGCGAGATGAGCTCCTTGATGAGTATCTTGAACATATCGGCCACACTCTGGAGCAGACCCCAGAAACCTACGCGGTTCGGGCCGAGACGACACTGGAAGTAAGCACAAATCTTACGCTCGAACAGGATGTAGAAGAGCGCCAGAAGCGAGTAGAGCAGGAGAAGCGCCACGCCGATGACCACACACTCGATGGTGACTGCGGCCCATTCGGGCATGTAGCCCGTCAGGAGGCTATGTATCCAAGATGTGACAACCGAAAGGTCTTGCATTGTCTTAGAAGATTGGGTTTGTAGTGGATATTTTTTGCTTTGGCCGCGGCGGCGTCACTGCGGGCGCCGTCGCGAGAGGTTTTCGGGAGTAGATGACGGCCGGCGGGGTCAACGGTCCATGTCGGGCACGATGTAGTCCATCGAGCCGCCGATGGTGATGAGGTCGGCTATCTTTTCGCCGCGGGTGATGTGGTCGACAACGGCGGCGGCGGGCAGACAGGGCGGTGCTATCTTCAGGCGGTAGGGCGAGGTGGTGCCGTCGCTCTCGAGATAGATGCCGAATGTGCCGCGGCAGCCTTCGACCACCTTCCACCAGTGGCCCTGCGGGAGCTTGAGCACACGGGGCACTTTGACCAGGAAGTCGCCTTCGGGGATGTTGTCGATGAGCTGGGCTATGATGCGCGCGCTCTGACGGATTTCTTCGATGCGGGCCTTGAAGCGGGCCATCGAGTCGCCGGCGTGGAGCACCACTTCGTCGAATTCCACTTCGTCATAGACTGAATAGGGCTGGCACTTGCGCACGTCGCAGGCCCAGCCTGAGGCGCGGCCGTTGGGGCCGGTGACGCCCCACGAGATGGCATCCTTGCGGGTCAGCACGCCTACCCCCTCGAGACGACCCTTGGCAATCACGTTGCCCGTGAAGATGGTGTCATACTCCTTGAGGTTGGGTTCGATGGTGTCGAGCAGGGCATGGACATCCTTCACGAAGTCGGGATGGAGGTCCTGCATCACACCGCCGATGCAGTCGTAGTTGAAGGTCATGCGGGCACCGCAGGTGCGCTCCATGATGTCGAGTATCTGCTCGCGCACACGCAAGGTGTAGAAGAGCATCGTCGTCGCACCGAGGTCCATGCAGTAGGTGCCCATGAAGAGGCAGTGTGAGGCGATGCGCGAGAGCTCGTCCATGAGCACGCGAATCACTTTGGCACGCTTCGAGATTTCAATGCCGGCTGCCTCCTCGATGAGCATGCAGAGGCAGTGGTGGTAGGGATGGGCCGAGAAGTAGTCGAGACGGTCCATAAAGTGGAGGGTCTGCGGATAGGTGAGTCCTTCGCAGATTTTTTCTACACCGCGGTGGATGTAGCCCAGGTAGATGTCGATTTTCTTGATGGTCTCGCCGTCGACTGCCGTGCGGAAACGGAGCACGCCGTGGGTGGCGGGGTGCTGCGGGCCGATGTTGACCACGAAGTCGTCGGGCATGAAAATGCGGTGCTCCTCCTTGACGAGCTTGCCGTCGCGCTCTATCCATTCGTTGGTGAAGTCGGTCTGGCGCTCGCTCTCGATGCTCCAGTGGTTGGAGTCGGGGTCGTAGTCCTTGCGCAGCGGATAGCCCTTCCAGTCGATGTTGAGGAAGAGGCGGCGCATGTCGGGGTTGTTGAGGAAGATGATGCCGAAATAGTCGTAGACCTCGCGCTCATAGATACCGGCGATGGCCCAGAGGTCGGAAATCGAGTGAATCAGCGGCTGCTCGCGGTCGCCGGTGGCCATCACCTTCACCGAGATGTGGTGGGCGTGGGCGGTCGACGTCAGATAGTAGACACAGCCAAGGCCGTTCTCCTTCCAGTCCATACCTACGATGGTCATCAGGAAGTCAAACGACAGGTCGGGGTCGTTGCGCAGTGTCGCGGCGAGGTCGTGCCACGCGGCGTCGGGCGTGGTCACTTCGAGCATACTGCTCTCTTGAAATGTGGCATCGGGAAAGAGGCTTGCAATCTTTTCCCGCATCTTGGCCATATCCATATATTATAGAGAGTTGTGTTGGCGGTTAGTGTGAGTGGGGTGATAATGAATGGTGGGGCGGGGGCGACACCCTCAGGGGGACGGCTTCCCGCGGGCGGGCGGTTACTCTGCGCCGGGGATGGGGTGCTTGGCGAGGAATTCCTTCTGGCTTTCCTGACGGTTGACACCGCCGAAGAAGCGCTCCACCTTGATTTTGCGCGAGAGCTGCATGATGCCGTAAATCATGGCCTCGGGACGCGGAGGGCATCCGGGCACAAACACGTCGACGGGCACGATGTCTTCGATGCCCATGGCCACGCAGTAGCTCTTCTTGAACGGGCCGCCCGAGATGGCACACGAGCCGCACGCGATGACATACTTCGGTTCGGCCAGCTGGTCGTAGAGGCGGCGGAACACGGGCACCATGCGGTGGACAATCGTGCCGGCCACCATCATGAAGTCGGCCTGACGGGGCGACGAACGCGCCACCTCCCAGCCGAAGCGGGCCATATCGTAACGAGCTGCGCCAAGCGACACGAATTCGATGCCGCAGCATGAGGTTGCAAAGGTCAGAGGCCAGATTGAGTTGGAGCGGCCCCAGTTGATGAGCTTGTCAAACGAGCCTACGATGACGTTGGCGCCATTGTCGTTAAGCTCCTTCACCAGGCTTTCGATGTATTCGTTGTCTTTCCATGCCTCGTAGGGCATGCCTTGTGCTGTCACTTCCATTCGAGCGCTCCTTTCCGCCAGGCATAGACAAGACCCAGCACTATAATACCGAAAAAGACGGCGATGGCGGTCAGACCCTGTGTGCCGAGCTCATGCACGCGCACTGCCCAGGGGTAGAGAAACACCGTCTCGACGTCGAACATTAAAAAGAGGATGGCAAAGAGGTAGTAGCCAACCTTGAACTGTGCCATAGACTCGCCGCGGGTGGGGATACCGCATTCGTAAGGCTCACCCTTGGCAGGGTTGAACGAGCGGGGCGAGATGAGCTTGGCGATGAGAAGCGCAGCCGCCACGAGTGCCACACCCGTCAGCAGCGCCACAAGCGCCATTGTCGCATTTTGGATTGCCAATGCTATCATAATATAATGAAATCGTGATATCTTTGCTTATTCTCTGTGCCTCAACGACTTAACCCCGCCACACAGTGCAGCGGGACACAAAGCCGTCAAAAGACGCTGCAAATATAGAAATTTTTCCGCAATTTTCAGTGCTATCCCGACGAAAAAATTTAATTTTTTTTAATTTTTCGCGTTTTTCACTTTTTCCGCCCCTCGGTCAGTCGCGTCGCGGTGCGGGGAAATGCAGGTAGCTGTGGAGGGCGCCGACGAGCAGCGCGCCCCCGGCGATGTTGCCCAGCGTGGCGGGGATGAGATTGGCCGTGACGGCTTGACCGATGCTGACGGGCGCGCCTTCGAGTATGCCCAATGGCAGGTAGAACATGTTGGCGATGCAGTGTTCGTAGCCGAGAGCCACGAAGGCCATCACGGGCAGCCAGCACCCTAACGCTTTCTCAAATAGGGTCTTGCCCGAGAGGGCGAGCCACACGGCCAGACACACGCACCAGTTGGCCCCGACAGCTTTCAGAAACACCGTCAGCCACGGCATCGAGGTCTTTGCCACAGCCGTGGCGCAGATGGCCGAATGCCACGGGTCGGCGGCCGTCAGCCCCACGGCGTAGACCATCAGGGTGGTGAAGAGGATGGCCCCGACGAAGTTGCCGACGTAGACCAGCACCCAGTTGCGCAGCACGGCGCCTACAGAGTGGTCGCCTCGCCACATCGAGGGAACGAGCACGGCGTTGTTGCCGGTGAAGAGCTCGGCTCCGAGCACCACCACGAGCATCAGCCCGATGGGAAACATCAGTCCGGACAGCAGTTTCTGAAGTCCCGGATTGGCCGCGGCGAGCTGCGGAAAGCCGCAGCCCACAATGAGCGAGAGCGTGCCGCCAAACGAGATGTAGGCGCCCGCCAGTATCGAGGCCACGAAGGCGCGCCCGGGCTGTGAAGTGGTCAGGCGCGCCTTGGCCGCGCCCGCGTCGGCAGCCGCCGACGTGATTTCCTGTGGGGTTCTTAGTCGCATAGGGAGGGGGTCAATGTTGTCAAGATGTCAAAGCGTCAATTTGCCAAAAGGTCAAGATGTCAAAATGTCAAGATGTCAAAATGTCAAAATGTCAATCTGTCAAATTGACAAATTGACAAAATTGTCAAAATTCTCAATACACGCCGCCGTTGCGCGTCTCTTTGAGGCGCGAGTTGCCGGGGCGGCGGCTCGACGAGCCGCTCTGACGACGCGAGTTCATGAACGGGTCGTCGAAGTAGTCGTCATACTCGTCTTCATACTGCTCGTCGTTGTTCTGCTGGCGCATGTCGTCCTCGCGCGTGCGCTTCTTGCGCGGCTGGTTCTTCTTGATTTCCTGAGGCTTCTGGAGGTCGACGGGCTGCTCGTTGATGTCCCACGACTGCTCGATGTCCCAATTCTTCTTGAGCACGAGCTTCTTGGGGTAGTAGTAGATGTCTTCGGGCTGAAGGGAGTCGCGCACGGAGCCGTTGGTCCATTCACCGTTGCGGTCGGCGTCGATGTAGAGTCGGGCGTAATAGGTGGCGGGCGCGAGATACTCGAGCTGCGCCGTGCCGCCTCTCACCGGCGCACTCGTCACCAGCTTGTCGCCCGCGGCGAGCAACTCTACCACGGCCTCCTTGCCCGCCGGCAGCCCGGAGATGTTGAACGTGATGGCTGAATACTCGTCGAGCTTCTTGGCCGTCAGCTCCTGACGCAGCGGCTTGTTGACGTGGCCGTAGATGTCGGTTATCGCCGCCGAGTCGATGCTCAGGCGATACTTCTGCCCCGGCTCCCACGTATAGGAGGCCTCGAAGTCGAGCGGCTTCAGGGGCCCGGCGCTGACTATGCGCGGCGCCGTGATGACGGTCCACACGGTGTCGCCCTCATACATGGTCTCCATCCTCACCGCCGTCGAGTCGAAGCTCACCACCGGCGTGCCGGCGCGGAATTTCAGCCCGCGGTTGAGGTCGACTTGTCCGCTGCCTGCGAGTTTGAAGTCGAGCGCGGGCACCTCGGGAGCCACCGTGTCGGCCTCCTCATCATGTTTCTTCTTTTTCTCTTCCTTCTTGGGCTTGCGCTTGTTGAGGAAACGGAGGGTGTCGGTGCGTGCCGTGAGCTGTTCGGTCGAGTCGGTGCGCAGGTAGGTGGCGGCTATGAAAAGGGTGTCGTTGGTGATGAGTGCCGAGTCGGTTATCCAATAGGTGAGCGTGTCGAGTCCGGCCGTGGCTTCCAGTCGGCTCCAGAGCGAGATGTCTTCGCCGGCTCGGGGGGTGTTGACCAGCCGCAGCACGGGCAGTGTGTCGGAGGGCGCGCCCATGCGCAGACTGATTTTGTTTTCTTCGGGGCGCGAGTAGTCGGCCAGGTACTGGCTGCGGTAGTTTTCGTTAAACCAGGTCAGCAGCAGGTCGGAGGGGGCATACTCCGTGGCCTCGCGGGTCACCACCGAATCGCGCCGTCCCGAGGCGGAGCGCACGGTGTCGCTCACCGTCACGCGCATGGCTGTCGGGGTCACCGGCTCCGGGTAGACGGCGATGTTTTCCGAGCGGTCCCAGAAGTAGTCGCGGTTTACGTCATCGATGGCAAACACTCTGTAGGTGCCCGGCTTGAGATTGCGCAGCGTAAACTGCCCCAACTGGTTGGTCTTGGCTATTCGGTCGAAGGGTGTGGTGGTCAGCGTCGTGTCGGCGAAATGCTCCACGTTGTAGGCCCCGACGAGCATCCCCTGCGCCGGCTCGAGCGTACGCGCCTCAAACACCATGCCCGAGATGCGCAGCGAGTCAATCACGTCGCCCGTCGAAAAGTCTATGGCCAGACCGTCGAGCACGTTGCCCTCGTTGAGGTCTTTGATGGCGTCGGCGAAGTCTATGGTATAGGTGGTGTTGGGCAGCAGCGTGTCGCGCAGCTCCACAGTCACCTTCCGCCCGTTGGCTCTCACCACGGGCGTGGTCTTCTGCGCCGGCGACACCGTCACCCTCGTCATGGCATCCTCAAGCTGCACGTTCTCGTCGAAGGTCAGCTCCACACGGTTGCCCTTGAAATTGAGCTCGCCAGGCCGCGGGTTCGACCGCTGATAGACAGGCGCGTCATAGTCGCGCTCGCCCCCCTCGGGACGGCCCATCGAGGCACACGCCGCAAGCATCAGCCCGACGGCGCAGCCCAACAAATATCTCATAGCTCGTGTTGAGGTCATGTCGCAATCTTTTTTAAGTAAGTGATAAAAATAAATGAATAAATAAAACGAAGTGATTTTTGAGATGATTTGTGCGCGGAACGAAGGCGTGTAGCCGCGCTACACAACTGAGAGACAAGCACGAAGCATCCAAAAAGAACGAGTTTTATTATTCAAGAATTTTTCTACACATATATCGTTTTATTTTTTGAACTTACTTATGGCTGCAAAAGTACTAATTTTTTAGCTCAGAGCCAAGCGGCAAGCTTTATTTTGGCCGTTTCGCGGAAAATGATTAATTTTGCACGATTATCTCTTTTGTCAATTCTCCGATTAATATGTCAGCCCAACACCCATTCCACATCGCCATCAGCAAAGAAGCCGTCGCCTCGATGCCCGTCGAGACTTTTGAAGGCGCAATCACCGTGGTCGACACTCCTGCCGACGCTGCCGAGGCCATCCGCGCCCTCGCCGGCGAAGACGTGGTGGGCTTCGACACCGAGACCAAACCTAACTTCCGCAAAGGCCAGACCAACCGCCTCTCGCTCATTCAGATTTCCACCGCCGACCGCTGCTATCTGTTTCGCGTCAACAAGACCGGGCTAACCCCCGACCTCATCGAGTTTCTCCAGTCGCCCCTCCCCGTCAAGGTTGGGCTCTCGCTCAAAGACGACTTCCACGGCCTGCAGCGACTCGCACCCCTCACCCCCGCCGGTTTCGAAGACCTTCAGGACACCGTCAAACACTACGACATCACCGACGCGAGCCTTCAGAAAATCTACGCCATCCTTTTCGGCCGACGCATCTCAAAGGGGCAGCGCCTCACCAACTGGGAAGCACCCCTCCTCACCCCGGCTCAGATGATGTATGCCTCGCTCGACGCATGGTCGTGCCTGCGCATCCACCGCCTCTTCGCCGCCGGTGGCTTCGACCCCGCCCTTTCCCCCTGGAAAGTGTTCCCCGACGAGGGGGAAACCCGATGACCCCGTCGACTGACCGTCACCCCCTCCTGCGCCGCTACAACCTCATCCCTCTCGTTCTCCTCGTCTACCTTGCCGTGATGGCATGGATAGGGCGCGGCGAACTCCTCGCGGGTCACTACCTCTACTATTTCGGCCTCATCGCCCTCACCCTCGGCTGCATCTTCCTCCTGCGCCGCAATCTGCGCGCCCGCTCCCGCCTCCACAACCCGTGAGCTGTGCTCAGGTTTTGGGAATGTGCAATAATCACGGCTGTAGATACGTTATTATTAGAGACGCAATTGATTGCGGCGGCGCGCACTGCGCAATATTGAAATTGAATACAGCTACGAAGGCATGAAAAAAATAGTTTTCGCCACTAACAATTCCCACAAGCTCGACGAACTCCGCGCGATTGCCGCGGGGCGGTTTGAGGTGCTGTCGCTTGCCGACATCGACTGCCACGACGATATCCCCGAGACGGCCGACACGCTCGAGGGCAATGCCCTCCAGAAGGCCCGTTATGTGAAGCAACATTTTGGTTATGACTGCTTTGCCGACGATACGGGATTGATGGTCGACGCGCTCGACGGTGCGCCGGGTGTCTATTCGGCACGCTACGCCGGCCCGGGACACGACTCGGCGGCCAACATGGCCAAACTCCTCAGCGAAATGGAGGGTAAGACCGACCGTCGCGCACGGTTTGTCACCGTCATCGCCCTCATCGAAGGCGACCGCGAGACGACGTTTGAGGGCTGTGGGGAAGGGCGCATTCTCACCGCCCCCGACGGCTGCGCGGGGTTTGGCTACGACCCGGTGTTTGCTCCCGACGAGGCCGACGGCCGCAGTTTTGCGTCGATGTCGGCCGAGGAGAAAAACGCCATTTCCCACCGCGGCCGCGCCACCCGCCGCCTGATGGAATACCTCGACGCCCGCTGACATCGGCCGCCATCGCGCGTCCGCGGCGTCTCTGCGCACCGCGCCCATGTAAGCCAACGCGACCATGTACGGACGTGCGACCATGTACGGACGTGCCTTTGGCACGTGACTAACGCACGGCAAACGCGGCAATTCAACCGTCGCACGGCAAACGCGGCAATTCAACCGTCGCACGCCAAACATGGCCATTCAATCATCGCACGGCAGCTCCTACGTGCCAAAGGCACGTCCGTACATGGGCTCGCCCCTATTTATACTGACAAACAACACCTTACGAAACATATATGCGATTTATTCTTTCTCTCTTCATAACCGCTGTGGCGCTGCTGCTACCTGCGCGGGGGGCGGCGATTGCCACCGGCACGTGGGAACGTGTCGGGGTGTACGGTTCGCTCGACGCTTTGGCCGAGACCGATGCCAAGCTCTACTTCCTGACGGCGGGGTCGCTCTACTGCTACGACAAGGAGTATGGCGAAACGCGCTTCATGACACTCGGCGACGACATTTCCGACTCTAACGCCACTGCCCTCTATGCCGACCCCGCAGGGAAACGTGTGGCGGTGGTCTACGACAATTCAAACATCGACATCCTCACCGACGAGGGGGCGCGCATCAACCTGCCCGACATCAAGGCTGCCACTCTCGACGACGAGAAGGGCATCAACGACCTCGCTTTCTCGCCCGACGGCAAGAAGCTCTACGCCGCCACCGATTTCGGAATGGTGGTGTTTGACATTGACCGCGCCGAGGTCAAGGAGTCGGGCATGTACCACTTCGCCGTGGGTTCGGTGATTGCCACCCCCGACTACATCGTCATCAGCGTGCCCCCCACAGAGAACGCCGCCACCCCCTACTACTCTATCGCCGCCGGCGAAAGCCTGCGCAACTTCAAGAGTTTCAATTCCGTCGGCAGTCTGTGGGGCAATCCCTCGCACTGGTATCCGCTCGGCGGCGACGGCAACAAATTTCTCGCCGCTGTCTACACCAATCAGCTCAAGGTGGCCACCGTCGGCACCGACGGGCGCGTTGGGTTTGAGTCGCTCGCGCCGCGCGGCTCGCAGATTGTGCCTACGAAGGCTGATGGCGTGTGGGTGGCCGACAACGAGCAGATGCTCCGGCGCGTCAACGCCTCGGGAGAGCTGAGCCTCGTGGCCGACAACAGCATCCCCTCGCTCGAAGGGCGCAAGCTTTCGGCCCGCGGGGGCGCCGCGTCGCTCTGGCTGGCCGACTCTGACGGCATAGGAAGCTACCGACTTGCCACGGACGGCACTCTCACGGCCCTCACGGAGCCTTACCGCCCCTCGCCCGTCACGACATTCAAGACCATCTGCTCGCTCTTCCCGACAGCCGACGGTCAGGGCGTCATAGCCATGAACATCGGTGATAATCAGAACCATCCCTTCGGCAAAGGTATGCACGAGAACGTGCGCCTTGCGGCCAACATCATCATCCCCGGCGCCGATTCGTTTGAGAGCATCGACCCCGACAACGCCACGGCAGTGACATCGCCCGGCTCGGATGCGGTCAGAGCAAACGGCCCCTACATCTATTCGCCCACGTTCATAGCCGAGTCGCCCCTCACGCCCGGCACCTACTACATCGGGTCGGGCACCGAGGGCATCTACGTGGTGCAGGGGGGCAAGGTGGTGGCCAAATGGGACGCCGACGCGGGCATCCACAAGACGGCCAACTACATTTTCGACGTGCAATACGGCTGTTTCGACGCCGAGGGCAACCTCTGGATAGGTCTCTTCGTCAGCGGCGACGCCGTGCCCGCCATCAGGGTGCTCCCCGCCGCCAAGCTCCGCAAGGACCCGCGCGAAATCACCCCCTCCGACTGGCTCACGCCCAAGCTCACCGAGGGGATTTCGGGCAAAGACATCCGCATACTCCACTGCTCGAAGTCGCCCGTCACATTCATCATTGATTCGAACTACTCGGGCTTCATGGGAGCCATCTACAACGCCGGCACGCCCGGCACGATGAGCGACGACCAGGTGAAGACCCTCTCGGCGTTTGTCGACCGCGACGGCGTCAGCTACCCGCAAGTGACGCTCCTCTGCATGACCGAAGACCGCAACGGACAGGTCTGGGTGGGCACGATGCAGGGCATTTTCGTCATCCAGACCCCCACGGATGTGTTTAACGCCGACTTCCGCGTGGTGCGCCCCAAGATGCCGCGCAACGACGGCACAAACCTCGCCGACTATCTGCTCGACGGCGAGAAAATCACTGCCATTACCATTGACCACGCCAACCGCAAGTGGGTGGCCACCGAGGGCTCGGGACTCTTCCTCGTCTCTCCGTCGGGCGACGAAATCCTCGCCAACTACACGGCCGACAATTCGCTGCTCCCCACGTCGGTAATCACCTCGCTTTGGCAGGACCCCAATTCCAACCTCCTCTACGTGGGCACGCTCGAAGGGCTCTACGTCCTCGCCTCGACCTCTGCACCGGGACGCCCTGACTACTCGGAGGTCTACGCCTACCCCAACCCGCTGACGCCCGACTTCTCGGGCTGGGTCACCATCACGGGACTCATGGAGGGTTCGCTGGTTAAGATTGTCGACTCGGCAATGCACCTCGTGGCGCAGACCACCGCCGACGGCGGTCAGGCCATGTGGGACGGTTGCGACATGAGCGGTGCGCGCGTTCGCGCGGGAGTCTACTACGTCTTGGCCTCGACGGGCGCCGACGGCACCTCCTCCTCCGGCGACGTCGTGACGAAGATACTCGTAATCAATTAATCTGATTTTCAGCCTATACACCGCGGCCGATGCGTCACATGACGCATCGGCCGCGCGCGTTTAATGGGGAATGTGTACGCAAGACAACATAATCGCCTGATTTGCAGGTAGGGACGCGCCATGGCGCGTCCGCGGCGAATTGGCACGGCGACACACGAAAACGCAAAAACGTGCGAAAAAATACGCCACCATGTACGGACGTGCCTTCGGCACGTTTGATAGGCCGGGCGCCTCACCGCGACACCCCCGCGTACTCACCGGCAATGCATGGAATTACCCCCGTCGGCGTGCATTGGAAACGTGCCGAAGGCACGTCCGTACATGGTCGCAGGGACCGGCGTCGCATCGGGGGGCAGGCGATTAAATCCGATGGATTGGGATTGGCGCCGGGGGGATATGAAAACACCCTCCGGCGCGGGGCGGCGGAGGGTGTTGTTATGCGCGGGCCGACTCCCGAGAGGGAGTTAGCCGCCGTGGGGGATTATCAGAGGGCGAGCTTGTGGCTCTTGCCGTCGATGGCGAGGATGTAGACTCCAGAGGGGAGGGCGGAGAGGTCGGCTACGGGTGCCGAGGTGGCGAGGACGCGGCGACCGCTGAGGTCGAAGATTTCGGCGTTGGTGAAGTTGCCGAAGATGGTGAGCGTCTTGCCTGAGATAGAGAACGTTGCGTCGGCAGCGTCGGCGATGGCGTTTTCGATGCCGCTGTATTCACCCTTCTCGCCGAAGTAGATGGCGTTAATCTGGAAGTAGGCGTGGGTCAGGTCGGTGCAATCGGTGACGAGGTGGATTGCGAAACACTTGTCGGCGTCTTCTTCCTGAACGGGAATCGCAGCAGAGCGGCGACGGAAAGCGATGGTGCCGGTGATGGGGTCGAGGTCAGGGTTGGTGTAGGGGTCGTGGTCGATAGAGAACTCACCGATTTTTTCGGTCATGCCCTCGACGGTGTTGTTGCGACCCATCCAGATTTCATACTGGTCTTTGGTGTAGGAGCGCGAGCTGACGGTGATTTCATACTCGATGCCGGCCTCAATCTTGACGGGGGGCGAGATGAGCCATTCGTCGGCCTTGGTGCCGCTGTTGCCGAGGCCGGGCGACACGATGTATTCTACGGCAGCTTCGAAGTCGTAGAAAGCGGTCTGGCCGAGGGTTGAGTTGAAGAGCCACGAATAGCCGTCCATCTTGGGGTCGACGGGAGTCCAGAGGTTGAGGGTCTTGGTGTCGTCTTCGAAGGTGAACTCCCAGGGCATCTTGAATGCGGGGCCGAGGATGAACGCGGGCGAGACGAGTTCCGACGAACCCTGCTCGTTGTAGGCGCAGACGGTGTAGGTGTACTGCATGGTGCGGGCAAACTTGCTGTCGGTGGCCTCACATTCGGTGAGGTTGTCGGCAATGAGGACGCCGTCGTTGCGCACCACTTTGTAGCGTGTTGCGGCGGGGTCGTAGAAGCCGAGGTGACGGCCTGCGGCGGGAGCGTCCCACTTGAGGGTGACAGCCTTGGCGCCGTCGGCCACTTCGCCCTTGATGCGCGACACGAAGCCGGGAGAGTCGGGGCCGATGAACTGGAACACGGTGCCCTTGGCGCCGTCGCCCTGACCGTTGTAGAACACTACGTCGTAGCGGAAGTTGCCGTTAGAGGGGATGGTGGTGTCGGTCCACGACTCGGTTGCGCCGGGGGTGAAGGTGGAAGAACCGTCAGAGGTGTAGACTACCTCGCCGTCGCGATAGACTTTGTAGCCGTAGAGGGTGCCGATTTCGTCGCCGTTGAAAGCGGTGGTGGGGTTGGTCCACGAGATAGTTGCTTCGAGCTTGCCGTTAGCGTCGGGGGTCGAGGTGACGTTGGTGGCAGCTGCGGGGGCGCCGAGACGTTCGCACGAGGGGATGTGGAGACCTACGTAGCGAGCGCTGCCGCCAACCTGACCGATTTCGCGGATGGTGCGCTTCTTGACGTCGATTTCCTGCATCCAGGAGTCTTCGTAGCCCAGAGGGTGAGAGACGGTGTTCGAGAGCCAGTAGAGCAGGCCTGAAGCCTTGTCAAACTCCATCGACTGGTGGTTGAGCATACCGCTGAGCTTGGTGTCCATCACCTTGACGGTGCGACCGGTCGCGGGGTCGAGGGTGTAGAGAGTGCCGCTCGAGCTGAGGGTGTAGAGAGTGCCGTCGGGGGCAGCAGCGAGCGTGCCGCCGCCGTTGGCGGGGGTGCAGACGAGGGTGAAGTCGGCCGTTTCGAGGTCGATGGTATAGAGACCCGCCTTGCCGGCGCCGTAGCCGATGGCATACATTTTCTGGTCTTTCTCGCTCCAGGTCATGTCGTTGACCTTGAAGTCGTCGCCGAGCTTGTTCCACTGGCCTACTACTTCGCGCAGACCGTTGAAGGTGTTGTAGACCACGAAGTCGCGGGGCACGGGCTGAGCCATGTCGCCCGACACTTCATATTCGGCGGCATAGATGAGACCGTCGACACCTGCCGCGGCATAGACACCCTTGTAGAGAGTCTCGAGGTAGGAGTCGAGCATTTTGCCGGTGATGATGACGTCTGACGCGGTGGGGTCGAAGGGATATTCGACGAAACCGAAATCGTAGCCATAATCATTTCCCGTAAACTCGGACGAGCCGAGAGTGAACGCGTAGAACACGCGATTACCCGGAGCTGTGGTGGTGGCAGCGGTGACAGAGGCTGTCATCATTGCGGCGGCTCCGAGGGCAAGAAACGTTTTACGATTAAACATTCGTTTGACTGTGTTTAGATGAATAATTGCAATTTTTGATTTTCCCGGCCACCTCGCGGCTGCGGATGTCCCGGAGGTCATGCACACAGTGAGGATTGAGTAGGGGGGCCGTAAGGCCGAAATCGCCTTTGGATGGTTAGGATTTTAACCGGAAAATCTAAGTTTGATTTTCCGATGCAAAATTAATACGGAAAAAAGAAACCACAAAGGGCGAAAGTGTCAAATAATGTCAAAAGAATGTTAAATATTCGGTCAAGTGTGTTGAAAATTCGGATTTTTTTTAGAATTTTGCAACCAAAACGCCCCGCATAAAATCACCTTTGGGAGACGGGGCGTCAAAACATCATCCTACCACTCTGATAAACAGACCATTATCAATAATGAAAAGACTTTTGACCTTAGCTTTGGCAGCAGCGGCCGCGATGACGGCAATGGCTGTGCCTCCTATGCCGGGATTTCTCAACATTCCGCAGCCCGACGGCAGCACCGTCGAGGCCCGCATCATCGGCGACAATGAATTTCATTACTATGAGACACGCGACGGCGAATTTCTCGTCGACCAGAAAGGATTTCTCCGCCCCGCTACGGCGCGCCGCGTCGAAGAGCTGAAAGCCGAACACATGACGGCTCGCGAGGCTCAGATGACAAAGGCACAGAGCCGCATCGCCCCGGGCACCATCCGCAACGACTTCCCCACGACCGGCGAACTGAAAGGCCTCGTGGTGCTGGCCGAATTTCAGGACGTGAAATTCCAGCCCGAATCGACCGTAGAACACTTCAACAAGAAACTCAACGAAAAGGGCTACACCGGTCCGGAGACCAACGGCAGCGCCTACGACTACTTCGTGGAGCAGTCGAACGGCGTGTTCCACCCTCAGTTTGACGTCGTGGGCCCCGTGACCCTCTCGAAGACCCGCGCCGAGTATGGTCAGAGCGAAGACCTCAACAGCTTCTTCCTCGAGGCTGCCAAGCTGGCCGACTCGGAACTTGGCGTCGACTTCTCGCAGTATGACTCGAACGGCGACTACTACATCGACTTCTTCATGGTGATTTTCGCCGGCCACGGCGAAGCGCAGGGAGGCCCGACCGAATGCATCTGGCCCGCCAAGAAAGACATGAGCTACGAGCTCTACGACCGTTTCGACGACGTCTACATGGGTCAGGCCGCATGCTTCTGCGAGCTGAAGTATGGCACGGGCACCACGCTCGACGGCATCGGCACCCTCGTGCATGAGTACAGCCACATCCTCGGCCTGCCCGACATCTACGACTCGGGCAGCACCGGCTGCTATGGCATGGGCCACTTCGACCTGATGTGCTACGGCCCCTACAACGACGACTCGCTCACCCCCTCGGGCTACACCGCAATGGACAAGTACACGCTGGGCTGGGTGACCCCCCGCGTGCTCGACGCCCCCGCCAAGGACGTGACCCTCGAACCGCTGTCGTCGACCAACGACTGCATCTTCATCGTCAACCCCGACAACAAGGATGAATACTACACGCTCGAAAACCGTCAGCCCATCGGCTTCGACAAGGGTCTGCCCGGCCACGGCCTCGTGATTACGCTGGTCAACTACAACCGCAGCGCGTGGGCCAAGAACATGGTCAACACCCTCTTCTCGGTGTTCGAGCATGTGGCAATCGTGGCGGCCGACAACAACAAGACCCTCAACTCCAACGAAATCAAGTTTACCAACTTCGAGGCGGGCGACCCCTTCCCCGGCTCTGAGAACGTGACCGCGTTTACCGCCACCACGACCCCCGGCGCAATCTGGCGCTCGTCGGGCGACCCTCTGCCCGCTCCTGACGTGCGCATCACCAACATCCGCGAGAGCGCCGACGGCATCATCACCTTCGACTTCAACACCGAGGAGACTGCCATCGCCGACATCGTGGCCGCCGACGGTGAGAAGGAATACTTCACGCTGATGGGTCAGAAGGTGAGCGCCGACAAGCTCGGCAGCGGCATCTACATCGAGCGCGACGCCAACGGACAGACGCGCAAGGTGGCCGTAAGCCGCTAAGCCCCGACGGCATGAGACAAAGGTGAGGCTGCGGCCGCAACGGGCCATAGCCTCGCCCCTATTCATAGCATATTAATTTTTAACCATCTATAAATCAATCATTATGAAGAGAAATCTACTTATGCTTCTCTTTGCAATGATAATCGGAACGTTCGCGTCAAAAGCACAGGACCTGAACTTTACGATTGACATTGCAGACCCGTCGGCGGCGAATGTGGCTATCGGCTACAGCCCCTTTGACCCCGCCGTAACCCTTCAGGCCGGCAGCAACCAGGTGAGCGGCGCCAACGGCGCACAGGTATTCGTCATTCCTCAGAACGGCGCTCAACTCGAAGTGACCTGCGACAAGACCACAGTAAACTACTCGCAGTCGATGGGTGGTTTCTATACAATCAGCATCGTCGAGGGTATGACCGTCACCATCGCTAAGGAAGGCGAAGGGGGCCCGACCACCATCTCGACATACTTCTACATCAACAACGACGGCACCGCCCTTCTGACCACCGGCGGCGAAACGAAAGAAATCTCGTCGGGCAACTATGACGTCGTGACCGGCGAACCCTCGACCATCGCCCCCAAGGAAGGCTGGGTGATTTCTGAGGCAAACCAGTACTTCACCAAGGAGTTCACTCAGAACAGCGACGGCACCATCAGCTTCATCCCTGAGGGCAACTGCTACATTTCGCTGACCACCAAACAGCTCGGTATCGACTTCAACGTCGACATCAACGTGAAAGACAACGTCTTGATTGGCGCATTCACCGCTGAAAACGAAGAACTCGGCAACGTAGTGCTCGAAGGCTACAAGAACCCCTTCACCGGCACCGCACCCCTCGGCACCGGCGTTGTGGCCTTCTGGCCCGTTGAAGGCGGCAAAATCAATGGCGTGAAGCGCGTTCAGGCCGACGGCACAGAGACCGTAATCAATGTAATTGACAGCGAAAGCTACGGCGGCTGGCGCTCGAACCTCACGGAAGGCGATACCTTCGTGGTAGACGCCGTAGGCCCCGAGGTTGAACTCCTGTTCATGGGTCTCGACGACAGCTACGACAAACTCGACCCGGCGCTCTTCGTAGTGACCGGCGCAAACGGCCCCATCGCCCTCACCCCCAATGAAGATGGCAACGCTACCGCCTACGTACACGCCGGCGACATCATCAACGTCAGCCTCGGCCGCGGATATGAGCTGAGCTGGGTGACCGCCTACAACTGCAACCCCATCAAGAACAACGGCCCCGTGCAGACCTACATGGTGACCAAGGGCGGCACAATCACCCTCTCGGGTAAGGCAATGACCGACATCGCAGTCAACGTCGACAACACCGCAGCCGTCTCTATCCTCACCCAGAACGGCAACGGCGAAGCTCTCGAGCTGACCAACGGCGAAAACCGTCTGTCAGCAGTGGCCAACCCCCTCCGCATCGAAGCCAAGGAAGGCTTTGAAATTCTCTCTGTGACCCTCGACGGCAAGGCCGTAGAGGAAATCAGCGGCTACTACATCGTAGAGCTCCTCACCGGTATGACCCTCGACATCACCAGCCGCAAGCTCCCCGAAGCATTCCCCGTGACCATCACCACCATCGGCGGCGACCTTGACAACCTCGTCGTGCGCAAGGAAAACGGCGACGTGGCAGACCTCTCGCAGATTCTGACCGCCACCCAAGGCTCATACATCACCATCGCTCCCGCTCTCGGCTACATGATTGAAAGCCTCACCGACGCGCAGGGCAACACCTACTCGATGAATGAGGACACCGACGTCTGGACCGTATGGTTCACCGAGACTTCGAGCATGATTAGCGTCACCTTCAAGCAGCAGCCCGAAGGCAAGGCATTCGTAGGCTTCCGCGCCGATTCATACGTCAGCGCTATCCTCTTCTACGAGGATGGCACCCGCCGCACCGACGTGCCCTCGCTCCAGAATGGACGCACCATCGAAGTCAACGTAGGCGACCAGGTGGAAATCTACACCTGGGGCAACAAGGTAGACTTCGGCACCGTGACCGTCAACGGCCAGGCACTCGAAATCCCCGAAGGCGCCACCACCCTCGACTGGGTCAAGATTGATGGCCGCACCGTGATTGACGTGACCACCGTGCCCCACGAAGTGCTCGTCAGCGTCAGCGGCAACGAGGCTATCGAAACCACCATCGGCACCGGCGCCACCATCGGTACGGTCTACATCAACGAAATCGGCCAGCGCAGCGCAGACCTCAAGGCCGGCTCGACCTTCTATGCAATCCCCGTTCCCCAGAAGGGCTTCAAGTTTGACCACTTCGAATATGACTGGCGCACGCTCGACGGCGAGCTGAAAGACAATCTCCAGTATGACGGTGTGGAAGACGGCAAGTATCTCTTCACCATCCCCGAAGGTGCTGCGTTTGTCTACCTCAAGGGCTATTTCGTGCTCGACAATGACAACCCCGCCTACATGGTAGAGGGCAACACAATCTACGAAGACGTTGAAGACGCCCTCGAGAAGCGTCTCTACGGTCTGGTGCAGATTGACAACGGCACTCTCACCGGCACGCAGAACGTGTTTGCCTACGAAGGCGAAGGCGTCGACCTGCTCTTCTTCCAGAACATCGACGACTTCCCCGCCGACGAATACTACTGCTACAGCTTCTGTCTGTATAACAAGCCCGAGGTGCTCATCCCCAACCACTACATCGTCAACCCCGCCGATGTGCGCGACAACTACATCATCTCAATCGGCGCCATCTTCCTGAAGCGCGGCGAGAGCGGTCTGAACGGCATCGAGGCAGGCAAGGGTCTCAACTACGACGCCGCCACCTACACCGTGACCTCCGACAGCCCCGTGCGTGTCTACACCATCTCGGGTCAGCTCGTCAAGGAATTCCCCGCAGGCGAAGGCTCGATTGAATCGCTCGGCGCAGGTGTCTACGTCATCGCCAACGCTACTGAATTTGTGAAGATTGTCAAGTAATCTTCGATAGAAATTCTCAACTATCCTACAATCCCCCCGCCGGAACCAAATCCGGCGGGGGGATTTCTTTGCATATTCACTCCGAATTTTGTAATTTTGCACTGAAGCAGGACTTGGCGAAGCCGCGACGTTAAAAAGCGGAAACCGCTTCAACTTTTAAAACGACTCATCTGTTTACCCTTTGTATGGAACAACTTAGATATAAAGATGACACCGACCGCAGCTATGGCACCGCAGGCATGGCCATAGGGCTGGTGATATACGACGGCGACGATTTGCTCGCCGAAATAAATCTCGATGCTCCTGCGGGGCGTGAGATGATTACCATGACCCCCGATTTCTATTTTGCCGGGAGTCCGGTGATGTCGGCCCGTGCGGCGTGGAACCAGATGGTGAAAAACTATAACATCGCCGTTGGGATGCTCGTGGGCAACGTAATGTGCCGCCACCTCGTGGGGCGCCATGCGGCGCTTCCGGCCGACGTGCGCGAGGCGCTCCGCAGTCTGGCCCATGAGGAGGGCGCGGAGTCGTGTCAGCTCGACGAAGACGAAATCGATTCGATATTCGAAAAGGCCGTGCGCTACATGAACCGCGTGTTCTCTCACCGCGGGGTGCAGAGTGTGGCACACGATTTCGCCACCGCTCTGGCAGCCCGACGCTCGATGTCGCGTCTCGACGTGCTTGAGCAGCTTCAGGCTCTGCGTATGCTTTAAACACTCCCGCCTCCCTACCTCCTTACTTAGTGCGAACCCTAATCAATTAAACGCAATGATAGAAACAGCTCCTATCCACTTTGCGCCGATTCTGAAGTCGGTCATCTGGGGAGGCGATAAAATCGCTACGTTCAAGAACATCGAGACCACGCAGACTTCCATAGGCGAGAGTTGGGAAATTTCGGCTGTGCCGGGTGCCAATTCGGTGGTCGACCGCGGACGCTACGAGGGTCTGACGCTGACCGAACTCGTCGAGAAGTTTGGTGCTGAGCTGGTGGGGGGACCCGTGTATGAAAAGTATGGCAATCTGTTCCCTCTGTTGGTGAAAATCATCGACGCACAGGCCGACCTGTCGGTGCAGGTGCATCCCGACGATGCCCTCGCCGAGGCACGCCACGGCTGCAAGGGGAAGACGGAGATGTGGCACATCATCGACACCGCTCCCGGAGCCAAGATTTACGCCGGACTGGCCGAGGCGCTCTCTCCCGACAACTATGAGCGTCGCGTGGCCGACAATACCATCATGGAGGCTATCGCAGCCTACGATTCGGCTCCCGGACAGACCTACTTCCTGCCCGCGGGACGTATCCACGCCATTGGCGCGGGCAATCTGCTGGCCGAAATACAACAGACGTCTGACATCACCTACCGCATCTACGACTACGACCGCCGCGATGCGCAGGGCACTCCGCGCGAACTCCACACGGAGCAGGCTCGCGATGCGATAGACTACACCGTGCTGCCCGACTACCGCACTTCGCCCAAGGCGGAAGGCGCGCTCGTGGAGTGTGACTACTTCGACGTATTTCGCACGGAGGTGTCGTCGGGCGAGACCGCCGCGATACCTTACACGCGCGAGTCGTTTACGATTCTGATGTGTCTCGGTGGCGAGGCTACCATCCTCCATCCGGACGGTACGACCTACGTCATGCGCCGCGGCGACACGCTCCTCTACCCGGCGGTGGTGAAAGGTTTGCAGGCCGTGACCAATGAGGAGCGCGCCATTCTCCTTTCTGCCCAGGCGTAAAAAGGTTTCGCTGACTTTTCGCGGAGACTCTGAATTACACATCCCTGAAGGGAATGAATTTTGCTACGGCAGACCCATTGTCGCCGACAAAATTCATCCCCTTCAGGGATGTGTCGCGCTGTAATCGTTTGATTTACAGGTAGGGACGCGCCATGGCGCGTCCACGCAGGCCCACGATGGCGAATTTCACCCAATCCCATCTGTGTATCAATCGTTTACGCCTCAATGTACGGACGTGCCTTTGGCACGTAGGAGGGGTACCGCGACTACAAATCACATCGGGGAAAGATTACCTAACTCGCTGGGCATGAGCAACGTGCCGAAGGCACGTCCGTACATGGAGGCGTTTTTTTTTGCCCGTTTTCATATTCTGACGTATTGAATGGCGCGTACGCAGAGACGTTGGCGCGGCGAGAGGGGGTAATTCGTCGTCGTGGGTCTGCGCGGACGCGCCATGGCGCGTCCCTACCTGTTAATCAGACGATTGCGATACCTTCCCTCGGGAGGTAGTGGCCGGGTGTTACTTTTCGTCGAGGAGGTCGGGGCGGAGGCGGCGGGTGCGCTCGAGGGCCTGGTCGTAGCGCCATTCGGCGATGCGTGCGTCGTGGCCTGAGAGGAGGACGTCGGGGACGCGCCAACCTTTGTATTCGGCGGGGCGGGTGTATACGGGGGGCGCGAGGAGGTTGTCCTGGAATGAGTCGGAGAGCGCGCTCTGCTCGTCACCGAGTACGCCGGGGATTAGACGGATTACGGCGTCGGCTATCATGATGGCGGGGATTTCGCCACCGGTGAGGACGTAGTCGCCTACGGAGATTTCGCGGGTGATGAAGTGTTCGCGTATGCGATAGTCGATGCCCTTGTAGTGGCCGCAGAGGATGATGAGGTTTTTGGCGAGCGAGAGCTGATTGGCCATGGGCTGCGAGAAAGTTTCACCGTCGGGCGAGGTGAAGATAACGTCGTCGTAGTCACGCTCGGCCTTGAGGGCTGAGATGGCGCGGTCAACCGGCTCGATGGTCATCACCATGCCGGCTTCTCCCCCGAAGGGGTAGTCGTCGACCTTGCGGTGCTTGTTTGTGGAGTAGTCGCGGAGGTTGTGGACGTGGATTTCGGCGAGGCCCTTGGTCTGGGCACGCTTAAGGATGGAGCAGCCGAGGGGCGACTCAAGCATTTCGGGAAGGACGGTGATAATGTCGATGCGCATGGTCAGGATGTGATTTTCACCCTCCAGGGTGATGGATAGAGATTGTTTGAACGGTTGCCGAGGTGTTTTGCGAACCCGAGGGGGAAGCCGTCGAAGGTGGGGAGCACGTAGCCGCGGGGGGTGGAGGCGGGAAGCGTGAGGGCGTTACCGCGCAGGTAGTCGAGGGCTTCGTCACGGCTCAGTTCGACTCGGGGGAAGGCGTCGGGACGGAGCAGGGTCGACATGGCGAGGGGATGGGCGGGGATGAGGTCGCGGCCTTTGACGGTGGCGAGCTGCACGCCGGCACAGATTACGTCGGTGAGGCGCTCGATGCGCGCGAGGAGGCGCGTCATCGAAGCGGGGAGGGCCGAGAGACGGTCGTCGATTTTGCGTATCACCATCTCTTCGGGAGCGGCAATCCACGGCTCGACCGCGGAGGCTTCGGCGGGACGTTTCTCAGCGCGGCGCCCCTTGGCACTTTCGACGGGCGGAGTGCCGGCCTCGGCACCGGGCTTGCGCAGGACGCTGACGAAGAGACCCTCGGTGGGGGTGCGACCCGGGAGGAAGCGGCAGGCGTGCAGACCGGGGGCGTCGAGGGCGGGGGTGACGCCCCACGAGGGGTTGACGTCGAGGGCCACACTCTCGGCGCCCGTTTCGGCCATGAAGGCGAGCAGCTGCTCTTCGTTTTCGGTGCGGTTGAGGGTGCAGGTGGAATAGACGAGGAAGCCGCCGGGACGGAGCGAGGGCCAGAGATTGGAGAGGATGGAGCGTTGCAGCGAGGCACATTCGGCCACGAGCGACTCGCTCCATTGAGCCACGGCGTCGGCATCCTTGCGCATCATTCCCTCGCCCGAGCAGGGGACGTCGGCAAGGATGATGTCGAAAGTGTCGCGCAGGCGGCTGTAAGGCTCCGTGTCGCCGCGAGTGACTATCGTGTAGGGATAACCCCACTTGACGAGGTTTTCGCGCAGCACGGCGGCTCTGAGGGGCACAAATTCGTTTGCCACGACGATGCTCCCGTCGGGGAGGGCGTCGATGGCCGCGGTGGTCTTGCCTCCGGGGGCGGCGCAGGCGTCGAGCAGACAGAGGCGCGAGGCGGAGCCGAGGCGGCCGACGAGCGACGACACCACGCGGGCGGCAAACATCGAGCCGGCTTCCTGGACGTAGTAGCGCCCCTGATGGAGAGCGGGGTCGAGGGTGAAGCGGGGACGGGAGTCAAGAGTGAGGCCTCGCTCGGCCCACCATGCCACGGGATGGCCCGGCGTGGAGAGGGCGGGGGCGGGCTTGCGGGGATTGAACCTCACGGAGACTTCGGGGGCCGTGGTGGCGATGGCTTCGGCCACGTCGGAGAGACCGAGCGAGGCGAGCATCCCGACGAAGCCTTCGGGGAGACGGGCGGGAGCGGTCATGACAGACTCTTGCCCTCGAAATTCTCGAAACCCTCGCGCCACTCGGGGAGGATGAGAGCCGACTTGAGGGTGTGCATGTCGAAGGCGGCCATTACGGTGTGGCAGACGCAACGCACGCGGCGGTCGTCGACACCGATGACCACTTGCTCGAGGCGGAGGCTCTTCTCGCCGATGTGGGTGATGGCGGTGAGCACCTCAATCTTGTCGTCGAAGAAAGTCTGCGACACGAAATCGCAGTTGACGTTGACGATGGCCACCCCGATTTTCTTCCAGTTGAGGGGGGCTTCGAGAGCTTCCTCGAAATAGCGAGTCTTGGCGAGGTCCATCATCGAGAAGTAGACGGCGTTGTTGACGTGGCCGAGCATGTCGAGGTCGTTAAACCTGATTTGCACGGGCAGGCGATGACGGAAAATCGAGAGGTCGAGATTGTCGGCTATGTGTGACATAGAATGATTCGATGGATATAGAATGATTCAATGGATTATGAGTTCTTTTA
This sequence comes from Duncaniella sp., assembly GCA_029056055.1. Taxonomy (GTDB): domain Bacteria; phylum Bacteroidota; class Bacteroidia; order Bacteroidales; family Muribaculaceae; genus Duncaniella. Next base: position 43,020 of record JAIDCC010000053.1, on the reverse strand, counting down.
CTATTTCGGCGCCGAGAGCCTTGTTGAGGGCTTCGATGAGGCGCTCCTTGACAAACTGGAGTTCGTTTTTGAGCGGGGCAGAGGTGAGGTAGACGTGCATGACGCCGCGGTCGACGTAGCGCCGGGAGGTGTAGCGGTTGATGCCGGGGCCTACCACCTCGGCCCAGATGGCCGAGGCGCGCTGGTCGTTGAGCGAGTCGGTGAGACCGCATCGCTCCATGACTTCGTCGATGATTGAGCCGATGTGGCGTGGGTAGGTGCGCTTCATGCTTCGGGGTCTTTGTCGGCTTTGATGAACCGCCCGCTGTCGACGCGCCAGATGCAGAAGTCTTCGCCACCGGTGCGGGCAATGATTTCGTCGAGGTGTTTGCGGTTGGTGTCGGTGATGAAGATTTGACCGAACTCGTCGGAGGCCACCAGCTCCATGATGCGCTCAACGCGGCGGGCGTCGAGTTTGTCGAAAATGTCGTCGAGGAGGAGGAGGGGTTTCATGCCTGTGGCGCGGCTGAGGAAGTCGTATTGCGCGAGACGCAGGGCGATGGTGAAGGTCTTGCACTGGCCTTCGCTGCCGGTGCGTCGCACGGGCATTTCGTCGATGAGCATTTCGATGTCGTCGCGGTGGGGGCCGACGGAAGTGTGCTTGACGATTTCGTCGTGGCGCCGGGCCGAGTCGAGATGAGCGCGCAGGCTTTGGCCGTCGGAGAGGTGGGAGCGGAACGTGAGGCTGACCGTCTCGCCGGGTCCGGCGATGGCTTCGTAGTAGCGGCTGAAGAGCGAGGAGAGGCGGAGGGTCCAGGCGGCGCGTTCGGTCTGGATTGTGTCGGCCGAGGCGCCCATGATGTCTTCGACCACTTCGTAGAGCGTGGCGTCGACTATGCCGTCGCGGAGCATGCGGTTGCGCTGTTCGAGAGCGGAGTTGTAGCGGATGAGGGCGTCGAGGTAGAGGGGTGACGTCTGCGAGATGACCATGTCCATCCATCGGCGGCGTTCCTCGCCGCTCTCGCGGATGAGGTCGATGTCGCGCGGCGCAATCATGACGAGGGGGAACGAACCGATGTGGGCCGAGAGCCGGCCGTATTCCTTTCCGCCGCGCTTGAGGGTCTTGCGTCGGCCTCCGAGGGCGAGGAGGAGGTTTTCGTCGATGCCTTTGCGGAGGTAGTCGGCCTTGAGCATGGCGAAGGTTTCGCCGCGGGTGATGAGCAGCTTGTCGGCCACACCGGTGAAGCTTTTGCAGAAGCTGAGGGTGTAGATGGCGTCGAGGAGGTTGCTCTTGCCCATGCCGTTGTTTCCGACAAGGCAGTTGACCTTGCCGGAAAGTTCGAGGTGAGCCTCGGGTATGTTTTTAAAATTTGTGAGGGTCAGTCGTTGCAGTTGCATCGCGAGTCGATAGCGTGTTTGAGGCGTTCGAGCGCCTCGATGAGGAGGGCGCGGTCGGTGGCCACGTTGAGTCGCATCCATCCGTCGCCTTCCTGACCGAAGATGCGGCCGTCGTTGAGGGCGAGGTGGGCGTCGCCCACGAAGAGGTGGACGAGGCGGTCGTGGTCGAGACCGAGGCCGTGGCAGTCGAGCCAGAGGAGGAAAGAGGCGTCGGGGCGCATGACGCGGATGGCGGGGATGTTTGTCTCAATCCACGCGCAGACGGCGTCGATGTTTTGCTCGATGTAGCGGAGGGTGCGGTCGAGCCATGGGGCGCCGTGGCGGTAGGCGGCTTCGGTGGCGATGGTGACGGTGAAGGTGGGGGCGGAGAGTTCGTTTGTCTCCATCCATTTGTAGAAGCCGTCGCGGAGCTCGGGATTTTTGATGACAATCCATGAGCTTGCCAGGCCGGGGATGTTGAATGTCTTCGAGGGGGCGCCGAGGGCGATGCCGGTGGCTTCGGCGTCGGGGCCGACGGAGAGGTAGGGGATGTGGCGCTTGCCGTCGAGCATGAGGTCGGAATGGATTTCGTCGCTGACCACGATTACGCCATACTCGCGAGCGAGCGAGGCGATGGTGCGGAGGGTGGGCTCGTCCCACTGTCGGCCGCCGGGATTGTGGGGGTTGCAAAGAATCATCATCTTCGGATGCTCGGTGGCGAAGAGGTGGCGCAGGTCGTCGAGGTCGGCTTCGAGGCGGCCGTCGCGAACGACGAGGCTGTTGGTGACGCAGCGACGACCGTTTTCTTCGATGAGGCGGCGGAAGGGGTGATAGACCGGCGGCTGGATGAGGATGGTGTCGCCGGGGCGGGTGTAGAAGTTGATGATGAGTCCGATGCCGCGGACGATACCGCCGACGTGGGCGAGCTCGGGGCGTTCGACGTGCCAGGCGTGGCGTTCGGCAAGCCAGTCGATGATGCTCTGCCAATAGCTTTCGGGTACTGCGGAGTATCCGTAGACGGGGTGTTCAAGGCGGCGGCGCAGGGCGTCGGTCACTTCGTCGGGAGCGGCGAAGTCCATGTCGGCAATCCACAGGGGGAGCAGTTCCGAGCGGCCGAAGAATTCGGTCAGTGCGTCATACTTGAGGCAGCATGTGCCTCGGCGATCCACGTAGCGCGGACAACAATCGGTTTCTTCCATTCGGTGTAGGATAAGTAAGTCTTGAAAACTAGTTTATAGTAAATCAGAGTTTGCTATGACGCATTTCCGACTTGCTCCTCAGTTATAGAGCTACGGCTATACGCCTTCGTCGTAAGTCGAAACTTCATTCACATCAAATCTCTGCTTTGATATAAACTAGTTTTCAAGACTTACTTAAGGTCAATTAGCGTGAGGTTGTCAGTCGGACCCGGGGCAATCATGGGCGGCGGATGCGCCATGGAGAGCCGGAGGGCGGGCCGCGGGGACCTCGTTTATTATGTCTGCAAAATTAGCCATTTTTTTAGACTTTTCCAATATGCAATGCGGCATAATCGCACTACATCGGGAGCGGGGCGGCAGTATCTTTGCAGAAGTGGCGGGGACAGCAGAGAGCCCCGCCATTCGAAAACATACTTACTTAAAAAAATATTCTTATGCTTTCATCTATTCTTCTATTGTTGGCTGTGGAATACACAGCCGTGCTTCTGTCGGTGTTGGCCGACCTTGTAGCGGGTATCCGCAAATCGCTTGGCGAGGGCGGGAAATGTTCGTCGTGGGGACTGCGACGGACGGTAGACAAACTCGCGCGCTATTATGTGACGCTGTTTGCCATGACGGCAATCGACGGCATGATTGTGGCGGCTTCGCTGCTGCTCGGCGATGACGCGCCGATGAAGCCGTTTCCGGTGCTAACTACGTTTGGCGCGGTGGCGCTCGCGCTTATCGAACTCAAGAGCATTCTTGAGACCACCGACGAGAAACAGAATCTGCTCCGCACGCTCGAAGCACTGCTCCGAATGAAGGGAGGAAAGGGAGCAATCTGAGGACTCAGAGGACTTAGAGTTATCAGAGCAATCAGAGGAATCAGAGTTATCAGAGGAATCAGAGGAATCAGAGCCATCAGAGGACTCGGATGAGTCGGAGTAATCAGAGTAATCAGAGGGCGCGGAGCTATTCCCGCTCATTGGGATTGGGCGGCGGAGTCCTCGGGAGCGGGGTGCAGGGCGCCGTAGACAATCGAGGCCTTGGCCGGGCCTATGAGTTCGGCAATGGCGTCGAGGTCGGCTTCGCGGAGGCGTTTGACGCTCTTGAATGTTGTGAGCAAAGCGGTGCGTGTCTTCGGGCCGATGCCTTTGATTGAGTCGAGCTCGGAGACGGCCTGACTCTTCGAGCGGCGGTTGCGATGATGAGTGATGCCGAAGCGGTGGGCCTCGTCGCGGAGAGCCTGCACGACGCGCAGGGTCTCGCTTTTCTTGTCGATGAAGAGCGGGAAAGAGTCGCCGGGGAAGTAGATTTCTTCAAGGCGCTTCGCTATGCCGACGACGGCAATCGTGCCGCGCAGCCCCATCTCGTCGAGGGCCTCGACGGCGGCCGAAAGCTGCCCCTTGCCGCCGTCGACCACGATGAGTTGCGGGAGCGGTTCGCCCTCGTTCATGAGGCGGGTGTAGCGGCGGGTGAGCACTTCTTTCATCGAGGCAAAGTCGTCAGGGCCGACCACGGTCTTGATGTTGAAATGGCGATAGTCTTTCTTGGATGGTTTGGCGTCTTTGAAGACCACGCACGAGGCCACGGGGTTTGTGCCCTGGATGTTCGAGTTGTCGAAACACTCGATGTGGCGCGGGAGTTCGGAGAGATGAAAGTCACTCTGGATGCGTTTGAGCACGCGGTTGGTGCGCGCCTCGGGGTCGTGTCGTTCCTGGGTCTTGATTTTGTCGATGCGGTGCTGTCGGGCGTTGCGCTCCGACACTTCGAGCAGCTTGGCCTTGTCGCCGCGCTGAGGGATGGTGAACGTGATGTCGGGCATCTCGGTGTCGGGCGCCTCGCTGACGATGATTTCCTTGAAGGAGGCACCGAGCGAAGTGGCGATTTCGTTGATGGCGTAGCCGATGAGCTGGGCACGGGTTTCGTCGAGGCGGCGCTTGTATTCGAGGGTGACGCTCTTGACCACGGCGCCGCGGCGCACGTGCATGTAGTTGATGTAGACGTCGCCGTCGTCTTCGGAATCGTCGATGCCGAAAACGTCGATGTCTTCGATGGTGGGCGAGACGATGACGCTCTTGGCCTGATAGCGGCGGATGAGGTCGTATTGCTCTTTGAGCACCTGCGCCTGCTCGAATTTGAGCTGGGCCGAAAGCTGCTCCATCTCGGCGCGAAGAAAGCCGAGGAGTTCGGATGTATCGCCGCGGAGAATCTGACGCACCTTGTCGATGTCGGCCATGTATTCGTCGCGGGAGATTTTGCCCACGCAGCAGCCTTTGCACCGGTGGAGATGGAAGTCGAGACAGAGGCGCCCCTTGCCGGCCTCGACCCATTCTTCGGAGATGGGATTGCGGCAGGAACGGAGCTCGAAGATGCGTCGCAGGAGGTCGAGCGTGGCGCGGGCGGAAGCCTGGTCGCTGTAGGGGCCGTAGTACTTCGAACCGTCTTTTACCTTGGTGCGGGTCATGAAGACGCGCGGGAATTGCTCGTTGGTCACGACAATCCAGGGATAGGATTTATCGTCTTTGAGCAGGACGTTGTAGCGCGGCTGGTATTCCTTAATCATCGAGGCTTCGAGATTGAGGGCATCCTGCTCGGTGGGGACGACGATGTATTTCATGTCGGCTATGGCCCGCACGAGCAGATTGGTGCGGAGCACATCGTGAGTGCGGTTGAAATAGCTGCTGACGCGGCGTTTGAGATTTTTGGCTTTGCCGACATATATCACCGTGCCCTCGGAGTCGAAATACATATAGACTCCGGGGGTGTCGGGGAGGATAGCTATTTTCTCTTGGAGCGCGACGCTCTTCTTGTGTTTTGCCATAGAGAAAGAGGGATTGAGGAGGGAGAGGGAGAGAGGGGTCAATTCAGTAAGCCGGCGGTCGGGCAGTTTCGCTTTTCGGCGAGGCTGTCGGCCGCCGGGCTTTTCGTAGAGGTGAACGTGGTGAGCAGGCGTGTAGCCCTACTTCGCTCAATAGGTGATGAGCGAGGTGACTTCAGCCTCGGCGGGGAGGATGGAGCGGCCGTTGAGAGCGGAGAGTTCGATGATGAAGTTGATATAGATTTTCTTCGGGTTCATCGACTTGACGAGATTGTAGGCGGCAGCCATAGTTCCGCCGGTGGCAAGCACGTCGTCGTGGATTACGACGATATCGTCTTCGGTGATGGCGTCGCGGTGGATTTCGATGACGTCCTTACCATACTCCTTGTCGTAGGAAGCCTGGATGGTGTCGGCGGGGAGCTTGCCGGGTTTTCTGACGGGCACGAATCCGGCGCCGAGTTCGAAGGCGAGGATAGAGCCGCCGATGAAGCCGCGGCTTTCGATGCCAACGACTTTTGTGATGCCCTTGTCGCGATAGAGTTGCGAGAGGTCCCAGCCGATGATGTGGAGGCCGCGCGGGTCTTTGAAGAGAGTGGTAAGGTCTTTAAACACGATGCCTTTCTGGGGGAAGTCGTAGACATCGCGGATGTGTCGTTTTAAGTATTCCATCTTAAGTAAGTCTTAAAAATTAGTTTATATCAAATCTGAGTTTGCTGTGACGCATTTCCGACTTGCTCCTCAGTTATAGAGCTACGGCTATACGCCTTCGTCGTAAGTCGAAACTTCATTCACATCAAATCTCAGATTTGATATAAACTAATTTGCAAGACTTACTTATAATTATTGAATTTGTTTGTCGAGAGTTGGTGATTGTTCCACGTGGAACACGCGGACTATCGAGGATAAAGAGTGTGGAAATTGTTCCACGTGGAACAGCGAGCCGGGAGCGTTTTCCGAGGATTGAAGAAGGGACGCCGGTGCGACCGAACGCCGTGAAATGTTCCACGTGGAACATCAAAGATTATCGTCCTAACAGAAGGAGGAGGATATTGATGTCGGCGGGGGAAATGCCGGGGATGCGAGAGGCCTGACCGATGGTCTCTGGGTCGATGCGCTCGAGTTTCTGACGGGCCTCGGTAGAGAGAGCCTTAATCTCGGCATACTTGATTTTGCCTTTCAGGCGGAGCGAATCGAGGCGTCGGAGCTTGTCGGCATTTAGGCGTTCGCGGTCGATGTAGCCTTGATATTTGAGCAGAATTTCCGCGCACTCTATGATTTCGTCGCGACGGAGAGGTTCGATATGAGTGTCGATAAACTCGGCGAGTGCGGGAATTTGAGCGGCAAGTTTTGAGATGCTCAGAGCGGGACGCAGCACGAGGTCGCGCAGACGGACACCCTGCTTGAGCGGCGGCTCACCTATCGAAACGAGATAGGCGTCAATGTCGGCCTGACGCACGGGACAGGAGTTGATGAAATCAATCAGAGCATCGCGCTGCTCACGCTTCGACACCATGGCATTGAAGCGGACATCGGTGGCGAGACCTATCTCGTGACCGCGGGGAGTGAGACGCATATCGGCATCGTCCTGACGGAGGAGTATGCGGTATTCGGCGCGGGAGGTGAACATACGATAGGGTTCGTCGACGCCCTTGGTGACGAGGTCGTCGATGAGCACGCCGATGTAGGCTTCGTCGCGCGAGAGGGTGAACGGCTCGCGGCCCGCGATTTTGAGCGCGGCGTTGATGCCGGCCACGAGCCCCTGCCCTGCCGCCTCTTCATAGCCGGTGGTGCCGTTGACCTGGCCTGCGAAGTAGAGGCCTTCGACGAGTTTCGTTTCGAGCGTGTGGCGCAGTTGAGTGGGATCGAAAAAGTCGTATTCGATGGCGTAGCCGGGGCGATAAATCTGCACTTCGCTCAGCGCCGGGATGCTCTCGAGCGCCTCAATCTGGATATTGATTGGGAGCGAGGAAGAGAAGCCGTTGAGATAGTATTCGGTGGTCACTTCGCCCTCCGGCTCGAGGAAAAGCTGATGCTCGGTCTTGTCGGCAAAGGTGACGATTTTGGTTTCGATGCTGGGGCAATAGCGCGGGCCGATACTCTGAATCTGTCCGTTGTAGAGGGGCGAATCGGGAAGGCCGCGACGAAGAATTTCGTGGGTTGTCTCGTTGGTGTAGCAGGTGTGGCAGGGGCGCTGACGCATGCGGCGATGGACAGCCGGGAGATAGGAGAACTTATGGAAATCGTTCTCGCCTTCCTGAAGGGTGGTAAGTTCCCACTTGACGGAGCGGCCGTCGATGCGCACGGGGGTGCCGGTCTTCATGCGGTCGGTGCGGAAGCCATAGGCGGCGAGCTGCTCGGTGACACCGTGAGAGGCAGGTTCGGCCACACGGCCACCTTCGATTTTGACGGGTCCGATGTGCATCAGACCGCCGAGGAAAGTGCCGGCCGTCAGCACGACGGCCTTGGCGCGGAACACCACACCGAGAGCCGTGCGCACGCCGGTAGCCCTACCCTCTTCGATGAGCACTTCGGTAACGTTGTCCTGCCAGATGGAAAGGTTGTCGGTGCGTTCGAGCACCTCGCGCCATATGCGCGAAAAAGCCATGCGGTCGGACTGCGCGCGCGGGCTCCACATGGCGGGACCCTTAGAGCGGTTGAGCATACGGAACTGAATGGCCGACTCGTCGGTGACGATGCCCATCATGCCTCCGAGCGCGTCGATTTCGCGCACTATCTGGCCTTTGGCAATTCCTCCGACGGCGGGATTGCAGCTCATCTGTGCAATCTTGTTCATGTCGATGGTGACGAGCAGAGTCTGCGCGCCGAGACGCGCGGCGGCATGAGCAGCCTCGCATCCGGCGTGACCCGCGCCCACCACTATTATATCATAGTCAAACTTCATAGGAAAGTTGTAGGGATGAAGTTGTATATACTTTTTTTACGGTTTTACGGTTTTACGGTTAAAAAGATAGAAGTTGAAAACGACCTCTTTTCGGGTCTTTCATCATTTTTTTGGCTGATTTCTCTCCTATCATCGGTCGTGTAGCTCGCTACACTCCCTCTTCGATGAGAAAAATCATCTCAAAAATCTGATAAAATCTCCGAAAAGAAAAAAGTTTAAACAACTTCGATATTCAGAGTCAACGGGGCATCTCGGCCAACATGGCGAGCGCACGGTTTTCGGCCGCTTCCATTATCTCGCGTTCGCCGGGACCTTTGTCGTTGATGCCGCAGAGGTGGAGGACGCCGTGGATAATGACGCGGCAGAGTTCATCGTCGTAGGTGACCCCGACTGCCTCGGCGTTGGTGCGCACGGTGTCGAGCGAGATAAACATATCGCCCGAAATGCGACGCCCGTGAGTGTAGTCGAAGGTGATAATGTCTGTATAGTAATCGTGGGAAAGAAACTGACGGTTGACCTCAAGAATTTTTTCGTCACCGCAAAAGATGTAATTCAGCGGGCCGACGATTTTGTCATGGTCGGCTACGACGGCCTCAATCCAATCGGCCAATAATCCGAGGGGGAGCTTCGGCATCTCGGTGGTGCCATCGGCTATCCATTCAATTCGCGTTTTCATATCCACAAAGATACAAAAAATTTCCGATTTTCGCTACAGAAATTTTTCTGAGCCAAAATCGGAAACACAAATTTTATACTTAATTAACTATATATCAATTTATTGCGCTAATTTTAACGCCGCGAGAGCGCGATATTTTCCGACGCCCGACCGTAATTACGGAAAAATCGGCGGGAAAATCGTAAAAAATCGAAGGCTAAGAGCGAAGGGGGGCAGACCACTCCCCTACCCTATCGCGCCGAGGAAGAAATTATTTTTTGTAGAGCACCGGATTTGTCTCGGGGTCGTTATACATTTTCATCTGGCGATAGACCTTCATATATTTCCGGCCGGCGGCGATGTCGTCGAGCAGACGGTCGATGGCCTCGGTGAGGTCTTTCTCCTGCTCGAGCAAAATCTGAAGTTTTGCTTCACATTTCGCACGATGCTCGGGCGAAGCGTCGGGACGGCTCACTTCGGCCTGCATGTGGAAAATCTTCAACGCAAGAATCGAAAGACGGTCGATGGCCCAGGCGGGACTCTCGGTGTTGATAGTGGCGTCGGGCAGAGGAGTCACGTCGGCATACTTCTCGCGGAAGTAGGTGTCGATTTCCTCAACCATGTCGGTGCGGTCTTGATTTGAGCGGTCGATGCGACGCTTGAGAGCGAGAGCGGCGACGGGGTCGATATTGGGGTCGCGGATGATATCTTCGAGATGCCACTGCACAGCATCAATCCAGTTTTTGGCAAACAGAGTGTGCTCGACGCTCCCCGGGGCAAACGGATTTTCGGGACGGGCGTCGACATCATCGGTGAGGTGATAGGCAGCCGTGGTGTCGGCAAAAACCTTGAAAGCATCTTTGGCAAATGACATATCTTTGGATGTTATATTAATTAGTAAGTCTTGAAAATTAGTTTATATCAAATCTGAGTTTGCTGCGACGCATTTCCGACTTGCTCCTCAGTTATAGAGCTAAGGCTATACGCCTTCGTCGTAAGTCGAAACTTCATTCACATCAAATCTCAGATTTGATATAAACTAATTTGCAAGACTTACAAAAGTCATGAAATGTAAAACTGCGGGAGCTACTCCACTTGCAGACTGCAAATATGGCGATTTTTTTTCAATCCTCAAAATTATTCGTTACTTTTGTATCGGAGCCACGCGGCGCGGCATGGCAGCCGGGAGACCTCTCCACTACCCTGCTCTGCCGCGCACCAACTCAAAAATTACAATCTCTCAAAACTCAAAACAGAATTATGCAACGCGTCTTATTTCATTCCACCATATTCGGGCCCATCCGGTCGCGGCGCCTCGGCACGTCGCTCGGGGTGAACCTCTCGCCCAACGACGGAAAAATCTGTTCGTTCGACTGCCTCTATTGCGAGGCGGGATTTAACGCCCAAGGTCCCGGCACCACTGGATTTCCGAAACGCGAGGAAGTGGGCCGTCTGCTCGAAGAAAAACTCCTCGCCATGGCCGAGGCCGGCGAGCCGCTCGACGTCATCACTTTTTCAGGTAACGGCGAGCCCACGCTGCATCCCGACTTCGAGGAAATCATCGGCGACACCTTAGCTTTGCGCGACCGCTACTACCCTTCAGCCAAGGTGAGCGTGCTGTCAAATTCCACCCGTCTGGGCGATGAAAAAGTGTGCGACGCCCTGCGCCGTGTAGACAATAACATCCTCAAACTCGACTCGGCTCTCGACCCGACCATCCGTCAGATTGACCGCCCGACGTCGCCGCAGTTTACCGCCGAGCGCGTCATCTCGCAGCTCGAAAAATTCGGCAAAGATTGTATCATCCAGACGATGTTTTTGCGAGGCGAATTTGACGGAAAAACCATCGATAACACTACGCCCGAAGAAGTGGCCGCCCTCATCGAAGCCTATCGCCGGATAGGCCCGCGCGAAATCATGATTTACAGTATCGACCGAAAAACTCCGGCCGAAAATCTACAAAAAGTACCCTCCGAACAACTCGCCCGGATAGCCTCTGAAATCACCGAGGCCACCGGCATACCCGTCCTGACAGCATGACCCCCGAAGCTCCCGCCACCGAACTGAAAATGCCCGCGCCGCTGCGTCCCGGCGACCGCGTGGCCATCCTCTCACCCTCGTCGATAATCAAGCCGCAGGTGGTCTACACGGCGATGCCCGTCCTGGCCGACGAGGGATGGGTGACCTACGTGGGCGAACACACGTTCGACCGCGACGGCTCGTATGCCGGCACCGACGAGGCGCGATATTCCGACCTCGAAACCGCTCTGCTCGACCCCGACACGCGCGCCATCTTCTGCGCGCGCGGCGGCTATGGCGCGGTGCATCTGCTCGAAGCGCTCGACCGTCTGCCCCTGGCCGACGACCCGAAGTGGATTGTGGGCTACTCCGACATCTCAGCCCTCCACGCGCTGATGCAGAAACATGGCGTGCAGAGCATCCACGCGCCAATGATGAAACACATTTCAGAGTCGGGCGGCCGCGATGCCGACTCGCAACGACTCTTCGCCCTGCTGCGCGGCGAGCGGCAGGAAATCAAGTTGCCCGGCAACCGACTTGACCGCACCGGAACGGCCACAGGGGTGCTCTTCGGAGGCAATCTCGCCGTGTGTGCCGGCCTTATCGGCACGCCCTTCAGCCCCCTGCGCCCCGACACGATACTCTTCGTAGAAGACATCGCCGAGCCTATATATAAGGTGGAACGCATTTTCTACAACCTGCGGCTGGCCGGCATCCTCGGCTCGCTGCGGGGTCTCATCGTAGGCCGCTTTACCGACTATGCCTCAGACCGCGACAACTCCTCGATGGAGGAAATGATTTCGCACCTCGTGGCCGACTACACCTACCCCGTGGCGTTCGGCGTGCCAATCGGTCACGTCAGCCACAACATCCCCCTGGTCTGCGGCCGCGAAACCACCATCACCGTCACCGCATCCTCTGTGACAATCATCAACTGAGTGTGAGCAACTTAATTTAGTAAGTATGTGCGAAAAATAAATGAACCGATAAAAGGAAGTTTTATTGTTCAAGAGTTTTTCTTTACACATATCGTTTAATTTTATAACTTACTTATTATGAACGATTTGACAGTATCAAGCATCGAGCGGCAGAACGTGTTGAATAACAATTATGCCCTTCAAGCCATCCAAGAAAACTTGAATGTCAATGGTCTGTCTTTCCATAATCAGATGCTTTTTACCACCAAGATGGTGGCTGAGTTTTATGGTGTGGATGAGCGCACCATAAAACGCTATGTGCATGAACATGGAGAAGAATTGCGTGCTAATGGATATTTTTTAAGCACAGGTAACTCCCTAAAAGAGCTTAAGTTACATTTTGTTGGGGACATTAATGTCCCCAAGTTCACACGTCAATTGGGTGTCTTTTCTTTTCGAGCATTTCTGAACATAGGAATGCTTCTTACAGAGAGTCAAAAGGCAAAGCAGCTACGTTCTCGCATACTTGACATTGTTATTGCCACTATCAACAGCCGTGCAGGTGGGGGTACAAAGTATATTAATTGGCGAGATAGAGACTATCTTCCTACGGCAATCAAGAGTGAAAACTATCGCAAGAATTTCACACAAGCTGTAGGAAAGTATGTCGATGGAACTCCAAATTATAAGTACGAACAAATAACAGACTTGATATATAAAGCTGTATTCAAGGAGAATGCAAAAGAATACCGTGAAGTCCTGCGCTTGCAAAACGAGGAGAATGTGCGTCACACTCTTTATGCAGAAGTTCTACTCTGTATCTCGGCATTTGAGAATGGGGTTGCTCATCAGATAGAAAAACGTTATTCCGAAAATGGAAACAAACAGTTGACCATAGAGGAAGTTAAGACGATAATTGATGACTTAGCCGCCGCTCCAATGATGGAGCCATTTATCCATGATGCCAGAACAAAAATGGCATCGCGTGATGTTGCATTCCGTGACGCTTGGCACGATAATCTCACGGAGTATCTCAGAGCCGTTACTTCTGATGAATTCGATAAATTTATCGGCGATGCTTCGATTAACTTTGACAATATTCTGGAAGCCAACCGCGAAGTGCTTAAACGCCTAAAGCAAGCTGACGACGATGAGTGAGAATTTGAAATACATCAGCTATGATGAAGCTCTGTTAGTCTATTCTAAGACGGTAGCAGCCAGCGGCGGAGGTCTGACAGGAGTAAAGGACGAAGGCGGTATTTGCAAGGTACTTGACTTCGTACAGAATGACTTGTATTATCCCACTTTCGCTGATAAACTCACATATATTGTGTTCGGTTTATGTACAGGACATTATTTCGAGGATTCCAACAAGCGTGTAGCATTAACCATCGGGGTATGGTTCCTCGTTCATAACGGATACTATTGGCACGCCTACAACTTCATGCAGTGCATGGAATCAATCATCTATCATGTCGCCGCCGGACGTATTGATAAAGAACTGCTTCATCGCATCATTTCATGCTACTTGGCAAACGAAGACTACCCGGAATCACTCAAACTCGAAATAATCCACGCAATCGCGCGAGGTTAAGAATAGAGACAATTAATCATTTGGGGCTGGATTTACATATATGATGCAGCCCCAATTTTTGGCGATACCAAAAATTGGGGCTGCGAGTAGCCGGATTGCCAAAGCGTCAGGGTTTGGCGGCGCGGTAGGTGAGGGCGGATTTGGCCTGATTGCAATCTTTCTGAAGCTCGGGGCGGAGGATGCCGGCTTCGGTGGGGTCGGCAAGGTTGAGGTCGGCGTAACGGTCTTCATTCATGGCAAATTCCTCGACAGTGCGCACCGGTTCGGGATTGGGGAAACGGGGCGAGGCTGTCAGGGAGGATGAGCCGTTGGTGCCGCTGTTGTCGGGGCCGGGGGTGACGGAGTCGATGATGAGTCCCGACTCACCCTGCGCGTATTGCTCGGGACGGAAGCGGTAGAGAGGCCAGTAGCCGGCTTCGACGGCACGGCGCTGCTCGACGATGGAATGTCCCAGCCCGGGTTGAATGCCGTGCATCAGACAGGGACAGTAGGCTATCACAATGGCGGGGCCGGGATAGCGTTCGGCCTCAGCGAGCGCGTCGATAGCCTGCTGATAATTAGCGCCGAGTGCTATGGAAGCCACGTAGACGTTGCCATAGGTCATCATCATGCGGCCGAGTTCCTTCTTGGCCACACGCTTGCCGTCGGGGGCATACTTGGCCACGGCACTGCGGGGTGTGGCTTTCGACATCTGCCCTCCGGTGTTGGAATAACATTCGGTGTCCATGACGAGCACCTTGATGGGTTCGCCCGAGGCGAGCACATGGTCGAGTCCGGCAAAGCCTATGTCATAGGCCCAGCCGTCGCCTCCGACAGCCCAGACGGTCTTTTTGCCAAACTGGTCGGCAGCCTCGAGCAGGCGGCCGAAAGCGGGCGACAGGTCTTTGACCTCTTCAAGAATACCGGCAAGCACACGTCCGGTCTGATGCGAAAGCGACGGGTCGTCTTTGGCGTCATACCAAGCCTGCAGGGCGTTCTTCACAAACGGAGGCGTGTCGGGAGCGTCAATCAACTCCTTGACCTGCAACGCCACACGGCGGCGTTGGTGTTCGACGGCCACGAGCATTCCGTAGCCATACTCGCCATTGTCTTCGAAGAGCGAATTGCCCCAAGCCGGGCCGCGCTTTCCGTCGGTGGTGCAATAGGCGTTCGAGGGGAAGTTGGCGCCCCAAATCGAGCTGCAACCGGTGGCGTTGGCTATGAGCAGACGTTCGCCGAAAAGCTGAGTGAGGAGTTTGACGTAAGGGGTCTCGCCGCAGCCTGCACAGGCACCCGAGAACTGGAGGCCGGGCAGGTGCATCTGCGAGCCGCGCACGGTGGTGCGCGGCAGCACCGCGGTCTTTGCCGAGACGTGGGCCTGCGCCCATTCCACCATCGGTACCTCCCTGTCGACCACCTCGCCGACGGGCGTCATCGTAAGGGCGTGGCCGGGACAGATGATGGAGCACGACGAACATCCGAGGCAGTCTTCCGGGAAATTCTGAATATGAAATTTGTAGCCCTCGGGCATCCCGTGAGCCTCCTTCATGGCAAATCCGGCAGGCGCTTTGGCCGCCTCGTCGGGCGACAGCACGAACGGACGTATGGCGGCGTGAGGGCACACGAGCGAGCACTCGGCGCACTCAACACATTTAGAGACATCCCACACAGGCACGCGCGTGGCAATGCGGCGATGTTCGTAGGCGGTGGTGCCCATCGGCATGACTCCGTCGGGGGCGAGCGCCGAGACTGGGATTGAGTCGCCGCGCCCCTGAATGCAGGGGGTATGCACCTGCTTGATGAAACGCTCGACCGCGGCGTCGGGATAGCTGACAGCGCGGGGGGCAACCTTCTGCGGAGTGTCGGTCCAGCCTTCAATCGAGGTGTAGTCAATCTTTTTCAACGCCCCGAGGGTCATGTCGATAGCTTTCAGATTGCGCTCCACGACGGTGCCAACCTCGTGGCGGTAGGTGGCGGCTATGGCGGCCTTGAATTCGGTCAATGCGTCGTCGAAGGGCACGAGACGGCTCAGCGAAAGCCAGACCGTGGCCATGATGGTGTTGATACGCGGCCCGAGGGCGCATTGCGCGGCTATGGCGTCGGCATCAATGTTGTAGAAAGTGAGTCGCTTTTCGGCGATGGCGCGGCGCATTTCGAGTGGCAGCTTTTCGACGAGCTGACTCTCCGACCATGGCGAATTGAGCACGAACACACCTCCCTCGCGCACCTTGCCTACCATATCGAAACGATTGACGTAGGAAGTCTTGTGGCAGGCGGCATAGTCGGCGTCGCTGATTTCATAGGCCGAGGTGACGGGCGCGTGGCCTATGCGGAGTTGCGAAATGGTGTAGCCTCCCGACTTCTTGGCCGAATAGTTGAAATAGGCCTGGGCGTAGAGTCCCGGCGTGTTGCCCAGCACTCCGGCCAGCATCTTCGTGGCGCCTACGGTGCCGTCGTTGCCGATGCCATAGAAGAGAGTCTGATAAGTGGAGCGGGCCACGTTGGTCTCCACCACTTCCGACACGTCGAGCGAGAGCCGGGTCACATCGTCGTTGATGCCCACCGTAAACGGATTCTGCGGCTTTTCCTTGGCCATTTCGTCGAAGACAGCCTTGACCATCGAGGGGTCGAACTCCTTGCTCGACAGACCGTAGCGGCCGCCGATGACACGCACATCGCGTCGGTCGGGCGAATTGTATAGTGCCGTCATAACGTCCTGACAGAGAGGTTCGTGCTGCGCTCCCGGCTCCTTGGTGCGGTCGAGCACGGCGACGGTGCGCACGCTCTTCGGGAGGGCGGCGTGAAATTGCTCGGTGGGGAAGGGGCGGTAGAGACGCACAGTGATGACGCCTGTCTTGTAGCCCGCCCCGTCATTCAGATACTTGGCAGTCTCGGCAGCCACCTCCGAGGCCGACGCCATAATCACAATCACGCGGTCGGCATCGGGCGCGCCCGTGTAGTCGACGAGGTGATATTGTCGCCCCGTCACGGCGGCGATTTTATCCATGGCGCCCTGCACGATGGCGGGGAAAGCATCATAGAGGCTGTTGGCGGCCTCGGCGTTCTGAAAGTAGACGTCGGAGTTCTGCGCCGAGCCGCGCAGGTCGGGATGCTCGGGATTCATGGCGCGCCGGCGGAATGAGGCCACCTTGTCCCAATCTACCAACGGGCGTAGCGACTCATAGTCTATCACTTCGATAGTATCAAGTTCCGACGATGTGCGCCAACCGTCGAAGAAGTGCAACACCGGCAGCGAGCCTTCGATGGCCGCCAGATGAGCCACGGCGCCGAGGTCCATCGTCTCCTGCACCGAGGCCGAGGCGAGCATGGCAAAACCTGTGGCGCGGCACGCCATCACATCCTGGTGGTCGCCGAAAATGGAGAGGGCGTGAGTGGCCAGCGAACGACACCCTACATGAAACACGACGGGCAACTTCTCGCCCGCGATTTTATACATATTCGGTATCATCAGCATCAGGCCCTGCGAGGCGGTGAACGTCGTGGCCAACGCACCGGCGGCAGCAGCGCCGTGGACGGCACCGGCCGCCCCGAGTTCGCTCTCCATCTCGCGCACTTCGAGGGGTTGCCCCATAAGGTTGCGCCGTCCTTCGAGGCCCCAGCGCATGGCCGTGTCGCCCATTGCGGCAATAGGAGTAATCGGGTAAACCGTGGCAACATCGCTGAGAGCGAAGGCCACGTGAGCGGCCGCCGTACATCCGTCTAATATCTGTTTTTTCATCGTGAGGAGTGTGGAAAAAATGTAAGTAAGTTTTAAGTAAGCGGCCGATTTCAAAGCTCCGCATGGGGAGCGGGCTTCCCTGTCAAATCGTTCACCCGTATGAAAATCAAACACTCCGCAGCCCTCTATGGTTTATGCCCGACAACGCATTTTCGATGCCGTCTTTTCAACCGTTCCGGGGAGTGTTGAAAACTGTGTAAATAAGTGTTGAAAACTTTTGATAGCTTTCAATAACTTTTTCTTGACACGTATTGCAACTGCGCCGTATAGACGAAAGTCTGAGTCGGCCAAAATAGTTATTTATTAGCTTTCATCGGGTTTTCAAGCCCCTTTTCAACATTTTTCGCTTGCTTTTCACCGAAAAACTTATTAACTTTGCACATTATTAACACAGTGTTAATAAAACAGCGAAATCGCCGATTATCAGGAGATTAAGGTGTTGATAACCCTGAAGAAAATGTAGATAGAGTGTAATAACCCGAAAATGCAAATATTTGGGCTACAAGTTATTATACTTATTAACAGCCATATTACTTCTTCTTGGAATATTCTTTTTTCAAAAAAATTTTTTTCAAATAATATAAAAACTGATGAAAGCTGAAAAGGGCTACATCGACGAGGAAATCCCGGCCGGGCTCGATTTGAAGGCCGAGATAGCCCGACTCAAAAAAGAGAAGAATGCCGTGGTGCTGGCCCACTACTACACCGTGGCCGACATTCAGGAAGTGGCCGACTTCATCGGCGACTCTCTGGCGCTGGCGCAGGTGGCCGAGGGGCTCGACGCTCCGGTGGTGGTGATGTGCGGCGTCCACTTCATGGGCGAGACCGTCAAGATACTTTGTCCCGAAAAGAAAGTGCTCGTGCCCGACCTCAACGCCGGGTGCTCGCTGGCCGACAGCTGCCCCGCTCCCGAGCTCGAAAAATTCATCGCCGAGCATCCCGGCCACACCGTGGTGAGCTACGTCAACACATCGGCCGCCGTCAAGGCTCTCACCGATGTCGTGGTCACTTCAGGCAATGCCCTCAAAATAGTCAACGCGCTGCCCGCTGACGAGAAAATCATCTTCGGCCCCGACCGCAACCTCGGCAACTATATAAATTCGCTCACGGGGCGCGACATGGTGCTCTGGGACGGCGCGTGTCACGTCCACGAAAAGTTTTCGCTCGACAAAATTCTCGAGCTTAAGAAAATCTATCCCGAAGCCAAGGTGCTCGTGCATCCCGAGTGTCCCGCGCCCATCCGCATCGTGGCCGACAAGGTAGGGTCGACCGCCGTGCTTCTCAAGTGGGCCGAAGAGTCGGAATGGCGCGAGTTTATCGTGGCCACCGAAAGCGGCATTCTTCACGAGATGCGCCGCCGCTGTCCCGACAAGGTTTTCATCCCCGCTCCACCTGCCGATTCCACCTGCGCCTGCAACGACTGCGCCTACATGAAGCTCAACTCTCTTGCCAAGCTCTACCTTACCCTTAAGTATGAGGAGCCGGAGGTCACCGTGGCCCCCGAAATCATCGACCGCGCCCGACGCCCCATCCTGCGGATGCTTGAGATGAGCAAGTGAGGACGATGTTAAAATAGTATCACTTTTCAGAAGGGAGTGACACTTTGGTGATTGTGCCGCTCGCCACTCCCCCATCCCATCAGCTACGACATTTTTACGACAATGGAATATAACCACCGCGAGATTGAACAGCGCTGGCAGAAAGCCTGGCGCGACAATAAGGTCTACAAGACCGAAATCGACAAATCACGTCCGAAGTTCTACGTGCTCGATATGTTTCCCTATCCTTCGGGAGCAGGGTTGCACGTCGGTCACCCCTTAGGCTACATCGCCTCTGATATCTACTCGCGCTACAAACGTCTGCGCGGTTTCAACGTGCTCCACCCCATGGGCTACGACGCCTACGGTCTGCCCGCCGAGCAGTATGCCATCCAGACCGGACAGCACCCCGAAAAGACCACTTCGCAAAACATAGCCCGCTATCGTCAGCAGCTCGACAAAATCGGTTTCTGCTATGACTGGGACCGCGAAATCCGCACATGCGACCCTGAATTCTACAAATGGACGCAGTGGGCCTTCATGCAGATGTTCGGCAGCTACTACGACACCTCGCTTCAGAAAGCGCGCCCCATAGCCGACCTCGTGGCCCACTTCGAGAAGCACGGCTCGGAAGGCATCACGGCCGCCCAGGGCGAGCAGCTTGCCTTCAGCGCCGACGACTGGGCCCGCATGACCGACAAGGAGAAGAGCGACACACTGATGAACTACCGCATCGCCTATCTGGGCAACACGATGGTCAACTGGTGTCCGGAGCTGGGCACAGTGCTCGCCAACGACGAAGTGTCGGAAGGCCTCTCGGTGCGCGGCGGTTTCCCCGTCGAGCAGAAGCTCATGTATCAGTGGTGTCTGCGCGTCTCGGCCTACGCCCAGCGCCTGCTCGACGGTCTTGACACCATCGACTGGACCGACTCGCTCAAAGAGACCCAGCGCAACTGGATAGGTCGCTCCGAGGGTGCCGAGATGAAATTCCCCATTGCCGGCAGCGACGTCGTGCTTGACATCTTCACCACCCGCGCCGACACCGTCTTCGGCGTCACCTTCATGGTGCTCGCCCCCGAAAGCGAATATGTCTCGCTCGTCACCACCCCCGAACAGCGTGAGGCCGTCGACGCCTACCTTGACTCGATAAAGCACAAGACCGAGCGCGAGCGCATGATTGACAAGAAAGTTTCGGGCGTTTTCACCGGCTCGTATGCCGTCAATCCCCTCACCGGCAAGGAAATCCCCGTCTACGTGTCAGACTACGTCCTGGCCGGCTACGGCACAGGCGCCATCATGGCCGTGCCCGCCCACGACTCGCGCGACTATGCCTTCGCACGCCACTTCGCCCTCCCCATCATCCCCCTCATCGAGGGTGCCGACGTCAGCGAGCAGAGTTTCGACGCCAAGAGCGGCCGCATGATTAATTCCGCCTCGGCCGACCTCGACCTCAACGGCATGGAAGTGAAAGACGCCATCGCCGCCACCAAAAAGTATATCGAAGAGAAAGGCATAGGTCGTGTCAAGGTCAACTACCGTCTGCGCGACGCCATCTTCAGCCGTCAGCGCTACTGGGGCGAACCCTTCCCCGTCTATTATAAAGATGGTATCCCCACCCTCATGAGCGAGGACAAGCTCCCCCTTCTCCTGCCCGAAGTTGACAAATACCTCCCCACCGAGAGCGGCGAGCCCCCCCTGGGCCGCGCTAAGGGTTGGGTCACCGAAGAGGGCTACCCTATCGAGCTCAACACCATGCCCGGTTTCGCCGGCTCGTCGGCCTACTACCTGCGCTACATGGACCCCCGCAACAACGATGCCCTCGTAGGCCGCGAAGCCGATGAATACTGGCGCAACGTCGACCTCTACATCGGAGGCACCGAGCACGCCACCGGTCACCTCATCTATTCGCGCTTCTGGAACAAATTCCTCTACGACCTCGGCTACGTCTGCGAGGACGAACCCTTCCGCAAGCTCATCAATCAGGGCATGATTCAGGGCCGCAGCAACTTCGTCTATCGCATCGTCGGCACCAACACATTCGTCTCGGCAGGCCTCAAAGACCAATACGAAACCACCCCGATACACGTCGACGTCAACATCGTCAGCAACGACATCCTCGACCTCGACGCCTTCCGCGCCTGGCGTCCCGACTATGCCGACGCCGAGTTTGTGCTCGAAGACGGCAAGTACGTATGCGGCTGGGCCGTTGAGAAAATGTCGAAGTCGATGTTTAACGTGGTCAACCCCGACGACATCGTCGAGCGTTACGGCGCCGACACTCTCCGCCTCTACGAAATGTTCCTCGGCCCGCTCGAACAGTCGAAACCCTGGGACACCAACGGCATCGACGGCGTCAACCGCTTCATCAAGAAGCTCTGGGCGCTCTACTTCAAGGGCGACACCTGCCTCGTCGACGACGCCGCCCCCTCTCCCGAAGCCCTCAAGGCGCTCCACACCCTCATCAAGAAGGTAACGGGCGACATCGAGACCTTCTCCTACAATACCTCCGTGGCCGCATTCATGATTTGCGTCAACGAGCTCACTCGTCTGAAGTGCCACTCGCGCGCCATCCTTGAACCCCTCGTGGTGCTTCTCGCCCCCTTCGCCCCCCACGTGGCCGAAGAACTCTGGCACTCTGTCCTCGGCCACGACACCACCATCTGCGACGCCGCCTGGCCCGAATGGAACGAGGAATACCTCAAGGAGTCGACCGTCAATTACGCCGTTTCGTTCAACGGCAAAGCCCGCTTCAACATTCAGTTGCCCGCCGGAACGGCAGCCCCCGAGGTTGAGGCCGCAGCCCTCGCCGACCCCCAGTCGGCCAAGTGGCTTGAAGGCAAGACCGTCCGCAAGGTCATCGTCGTGCCCAACAAGATTGTCAACATCGTGGTAGGCTAATCCCCCGGCCCTCACCACTACTCTATTCCATCCCCCTGCGGAGTGCGTCAGCGCCCTCCGCAGGGGGATTGTTTTATGAAAAATCGCGGTCTCCTCAAAATTTACATGTGGTATCCACGACTAATTTGGCCGGGGGGTGATTTTTCCGCGGTTGATTTTTCGCGATACGGAAAAATATTCGTAACTTTGCCCCCAAATTGCCGATTATGAAACGCAAAACCTATCAAGGTCTCACTTTCCGTCCGTTTATCGAAAAGACGGCCATAGCCGAGCGCGTCGAAGCCCTTGGCCGCAGCATTGCCTCCGACTTCGAAGGCAAGTGTCCGTTGTTTCTGTGCGTGCTCAATGGTGCCGCCCCGTTTGCGGTCGACCTGTTCCGCGCCGCCGACATCGATGCCGAAATCTCGTTCATACGTCTCAAGAGCTATGAAGGCATGTCGACCACCGGCAAGGTGAAGCAAATCATGGGCCTCACCGAGCAAATCGAGGGGCGTCACGTCATCGTGGTGGAAGATATCATCGACACCGGGCGCACCATGTCGCATCTGCTCGACGACCTCCGTGCCCTCGGCCCGGCATCGCTCTCGGTGGCCACTCTCCTCTTCAAGCCCGACGCCCTTCAGGTGAAGGTTGAACCTCAGTACGTAGGGTTTGAAATCCCCACCAAATTCATCATCGGCTACGGCCTCGACATCGACGGTCTGGCCCGCAACCTCCCCGACATCTACGTCCTCGACGAAGAGGGCGCCCCTGAAGCTTAACGCTCAACACTCACGTTTTAGCGGCCCGAACGCGCCCGCTCGCCTGTCTCGCCCACGGCGAAGCGCGTGCAGCTGTCCGCCCGCGTCATGAATCCTATATCACTTAAATGAAAAATATCGTAATCTTCGGCGCTCCGGGCTGTGGAAAAGGCACTCAGAGCGCCCGCATCATCGACCGCTTCGGTCTCACCCACATCTCGACGGGCGAACTGCTCCGTAAGGAAATTGCCGATGGCACCGAGCTCGGCCGCATAGCCGACTCGTATATCTCGAAGGGTCACCTTATCCCCGACCACCTGATGTGCGAAATCCTTGCAGCACGCATCGACTCGTTGCTCCCCACATCGAAAGGTTTCATCTTCGACGGTTTCCCCCGCACCATCGCGCAGGCCGAAGAACTCAAGAAGATGCTCGACGCCCGCGGCCAGCACATCGAAGCCGTAGTGGGGCTCGAAGTGCCCGACGACGAACTCATGGTGCGCCTCGTAGAGCGCGGCAAGGTGTCGGGACGCGCCGACGACAACCCCGAGACAATAGCCAATCGTCTTCAGGTGTATCACAACACCACCAAGCCCCTGCGCGACTACTACGTGGCCGAAGGCATCTACCGCCCCATCAACGGCTCGGGCAGCATCGATGAAATCTTCGAAAACATCAGTAACGCAATAGCCTGACCTCGACATGAGCGCTGAAAATCTCTCCCAAGTGCCCGCCGCAGAGCTCTCGTATGCCCGCGCCATCGAAGAACTCGAAGGCATCCTGCGCCTCATGCAGAGCGACCGCTGCGACATCGACTCGCTCGCGGCCTACACCACACGCGCCACCGAACTTCTCGCCGCCTGCCGCACACGCCTGACAGCCACCGAGAAAGAACTGGCCGACATACTGCGCCCGCTTCAGGAACAGGCCTGACGCCTCTCCCCTCACCTCCCTTCGCAAAAATCACTTTTATTTTTCAACCCGATATCTTCTCATCCAAGATGAAATTAATTCTGCCGGTAGCCGCCGGCCTCACCCTCTCTCTTGCAGCCATGACAGCATGCTCGCATGGCTCGGCCGAACATCTGGCCAGCCTCAACAAAGAGTATCTCGACACCACCGTTGCCCCCGGCGCCGACTTCTACGGTTACGTCAACAACGGATGGATGGAAACTCATCCCCTCACCGACGAATACGCCCGCTACGGCCAGTTTAACATCCTCGCCGACTCGTCGGAAGAACGCGTCAAAAACCTCGTGCAGCACCTCGGCGAGTCAAACCCCGAGCCCGGCACCGTGGCCCACAAAGTCTGGACCATCTACTCGCAGGCCATGGACACCGCACGCCGCAACGCTGAAGGCGCAACGCCCATCCTCGCCGACCTCAAGCGCATCGAGAACACTCCCGCCGACTCGCTCACCGACCTCTTCCTCTGGATGCACGGCAACTACTCCAGCCCCTTCTTCGGCGCAGGCCCCATGGAGAGCTTCGACAACTCTGACGTCTACGCTATGTATATCGAAGGCGGCGGTATGAGTCTGGGCGACCGCGACTACTACCTCAGCAACGACGAGCGCAACACCACCGTGCGCAACGCCTACAAGAACCTCATCAAGGCTCAGATGAAAAACGCCGGCTATGCCGACGCCGATGCCGACCGCATCGTGGCAAACGTCATGAAAATCGAGACCTCGCTGGCCGAAGAAGCCCTCACTCGTGAGGAAAGCCGCAATCTCGCTGCCATGAACAACCCCCGCGCTTTCGCCGACCTCAAGAAAGACTACCCCGCCATCAACTGGGATCGTTTCTTCATCGAAACCATGGGCATCGCTTCGCCCGACACCGTCATCGTCACCACGCCCAAGTCGATTGCCCGCGCCAACCAGCTCATGGGCTCGCTCTCCGAGCGCGAAGTCAAAGACTACTACCTCTGGAAGTATGTCAACCAGGCATCGTCGGCACTCTCTGACGATTTCACTCAGGCCAACTTTGAATTCTCGAAAGTCGTCAGCGGCGTCAAGGAACTCCGTCCCCTCTGGAAGCGCGCCCTCTCTGCCACCGAAGGTACGCTCGGCGAAGCCATCGGCGAACTCTACGTCGGAAAATACTTCCCCCAGTCGTCGAAAGACTACATGGTGGGCCTCGTAGAAAACCTCCGCACTGCCCTCGGCCAGCACATCGACTCGCTCCAGTGGATGAGCCCCGCCACCAAGGCCAAAGCACACGAGAAACTCGAAGCCTTCACCGTCAAAATCGGCTATCCCGACAAGTGGAAAGACTACTCGTCGATGACCATCGACCCCGCCCTCTCCTACTACGAAAACCTGCACAACGCCTCTATGTGGCATCAGGCCGAGACCTACGCCAAGTGGGGCAAACCCGTCGACAAGACCGAATGGGGCATGACGCCGCAGACCGTCAACGCCTACTACAACCCCTTGGCCAACGAAATCGTCTTCCCCGCAGGCATCCTTCAGGCTCCCTTCTTCGACCCCAACGCATCTGACGCCGAAAACTACGGCGGCATCGGTGTCGTAATCGGCCACGAAATGACCCACGGTTTCGACGACCAGGGTCGCCTCTTCGACGCTCAGGGCAACATGACCGACTGGTGGACCCCCGAAGACGCTGCCGCCTTCACTGCCCTCGCTCAGGGTCTCGCCGACCAGTTCGACAAGGTTGAAGTGCTCCCCGGTGTCTTTGCCAACGGCCAGTACACCCTCGGCGAAAACATCGCCGACCAGGGCGGCCTCCGCATCGCAATGACTGCCTTCCTCAACTCGCAAGACAAGAAGGGCGTCGACATCAACTCGCCCGAAGCTATGATTGACGGCTTCACACCCGCTCAGGTGTTCTACATGAACTACGCCAACCTCTGGGCCGGCAACATCCGCGACGAAGAAATCAGCAACCTGACCCAGAACGACGTTCACTCGCTTGGCCGCAACCGCGTCAACGTCACCCTCCGCAACATCGCTCCCTTCTTCGAAGCATTCTCAATCACCGAAGCCGACCCCATGTTCCGCCCCGAAACCGAACGCGTCGTCATCTGGTAATTAACCGAGAAAAATAAATGAACAGATAAAATCTCAAATTTTTCTGTTCAACCCCATCCTCCTGCCACCCCTCCGTGTCAGGGGGATTTTCATATTTCTCATTGTGACTCATCCCCTCAGAGAAAGCTCGTGAAACGAGCTAAGAGGTTGAAACTCAGGTAGGGACGCGCCATGGCGCGTCCGCGTCGCGTAGCCCCCGCCGCGTTTGGGATTGGCACCGCTTCAAGGGAAATTCGATGTCGTGGGCCGGTGTGGGCAATTATTTGGTTTACATGGTGGTATGCACTGTAACGTTTTTCAAACGTTATTATTCCTTCGTGCGGCGGGGAAAATAAAAAAGGCCGTCGCGGGGGTCGCGGCGGCCGGGGATATATCTGGATTGAGTTAGGTGCTTAGAGGGCTGAAGCGAGGGCGGCGTTGGTGGTCTTCACTGCGGCTGCGCTCTTTTCGAAGAGAGCCTTCTCGGCGTCGTTGAGGGGGAACTCAACGATTTTCTCGATGCCGTTGCGTCCGAGGATACAGGGCACGCCAATGCAGAGGTCGCTCTGGCCATACTCGCCGTCGAGGAGAGCAGAGCAAGAGATGAGTTTCTTTTCGTCGTGGAGGACGGCTTTGGCCACCTGTGCGCCTGCCGCACCGGGAGCATACCATGCCGAGGTGCCGAGGAGCTTGGTGAGTGTGGCACCGCCTACCATCGTGTCGGCAGCCACCTTCTCGAGGGTCTCTTCAGAGAGGAAGTTGGTGGCGGGCACGCCGCGATAGGCAGCGAAGCGGGTGAGGGGAATCATAGTAGTGTCGCCGTGGCCGCCGATAACGATGCCTTCCACTTCGGTGGCGTTTGCGCCGAGGGCCTGAGAGAGGAAGTATTTGAAACGGGCCGAGTCGAGGGCACCACCCATGCCGATGATACGGTTTTTGGGCAGACCGCTGGTCTTGTGAATCAGGTAGGTCATGGTGTCCATGGGGTTGGAGATGCAGATGATGATAGCGTTGGGCGAAGCTGCGAGCACCTGCGAGGTGACGCTCTTGACGATGCCGGCGTTTACGCCGATGAGCTCTTCGCGGGTCATGCCGGGCTTGCGGGGGATGCCTGAAGTGATGATGACCACGTCAGAGCCGGCGGTGGCGGTGTAGTCGTTGGTGACGCCCTTGAGCACGGTGTTGATGTTGAGGATATTTGCGGTCTGCATGATATCCATGGCCTTGCCTTCGGAGACACCTTCCTTGATGTCGAGGAGCACTACTTCGTCGGCGATGCCTTCGGTGACGAGCACGTTAGCGCAAGTGGCGCCTACGTTGCCGGCGCCTACAACTGTGACTTTTGACATAATTTCGTTATTGTGATGTGATTATATAAGTAAGTTCTAAAAATAAAACGATATATGTGATGAAAAATTCTTGAACAATAAAACTCGTTCTTTTTGGCTGCTTTGAGCCTTTCATTCAGGCGCATAGCGCGGCTATGCTTCTTCACTCAAATCTCAAATCATCTCAAAAATAACTTCGTCTTATTTGTTCATTTATTTTTCTCACTTACTTATTGGATACGTATGATGGTGATGAGGACGATAAAATCCGCGACAAATTTAGTGAAAAATTTCCATAATTATGAAATATCCGGGGGAGATTTTTAACTAAACTTTGAAAAAAGTGTTAACATGTGTGTGCAATTCGCCACTAAATGTTAATAGTAGAGCTTTTTTTGCGGTCGAAATAGGCGTAAGCCCGCAAAAACTCCCTACCTTTGCCGTCAGAAACATTCACGGAAAGTGTAGATAAGTATGTGTCAGAAATTATTTAAGGTCTTTGTCACAAGAATACAAAATTTCATCCACATGCTTCACGGCCCGATAGATTAAAAACATTTCGAACACATACTTATGGACAAAATAGAGTGTCTGCTCACCAAGCTCCCGCGGCTACAGGAGGCCGAGCGCCCCGACGGCGTGGCACTGCGGGGCCAGGATGATGCCGACAAATGGTTTGACATCACATGGCGCGAGTTTGCGGCCGACGTGCGCCGCTTCGGGTGTGCGCTGCTCGACATGGGCATCAACGCCGCCGACTGCGTGGCCATCTTCTCGTCAAACCGTCCCGAATGTCTGGTGACCGACTACGGGTGTTATGCCGTCGGCGCAGTGTCGGTGAGCATCTATGCCACCAGCTCGCAGGAACAGGTGGAATACATCATCAACGATTGCCGTGCGAGGGTCATCGTGGTGGGCAACCGCACGCAATATGAAATAGCCCGCCGCGCAATAGAGCGCTGCCCGTCGATAGAGCGCATCGTGGTGGTGAAAGACTTCGACATGGCCGACGATGCCGGCGGAAAAGCGGAATCGTGGGTGGACTTCCTCGACTCGGCACCCGCGAACCTCGAAGCCGCACTGGCCGAACGCACGGCAGCCGTCAAGCCCGAAGACACGGCGACGCTGGTCTACACGTCGGGCACCACGGGCGAACCGAAGGGAGCCATACTGACGCATGCCAACTTCGACGAGGCGCTATGGCTCCACACGCTGCGCCTGACGATGCTCACGCCGGCCGACACGTCGATGGCTTTCCTGCCGCTGAGCCACATTTTCGAGAAGGGTTTCACCTACGTCTGCATGATGATAGGTATCCCCGTGGCCGTCAACCGCGACCCTCGCGCCATTCAGGACACCATCAAGCAGGTGCGCCCGACGCTGATGTGTGCGGTGCCCCGCTTCTGGGAGAAAGTCTACACGGCCGTCAAGGAGAAAATCGCTTCGATGGGCACCGTGCAGCGTTGGCTCGTAGAGAAGGCGCTCAAGACCGGCCGCGCGCGCAATCTCCACTACCGTCGGCTCGGCCTCAAGGTGCCGTTTGGACTGGAAATGCGCTACAAGCTCTACGACCGTCTGATATTCAAGCAGCTGCGTGCAGCCATAGGCATAGACCGCCCGAACATTTTCCCCACGGCGGGCGCACCCGTGGCCGACGAGCTGGTGGACTTCTTCCACTCGTGCGGACTTTTCATCATGGTGGGCTACGGCCTGTCTGAGACCACGGCGACAGTGGCC
Source organism: Duncaniella sp. (assembly GCA_029056055.1). Taxonomy (GTDB): domain Bacteria; phylum Bacteroidota; class Bacteroidia; order Bacteroidales; family Muribaculaceae; genus Duncaniella. The sequence continues at coordinate 14,584 of JAIDCC010000053.1, read as the reverse complement.
TGCTTCCCGACGGAGCATTACGTTGTAGGCTCGGTGGGCACACCCCTGCCCCACATCAACGTGCGCATCAACCCCGACAACTCGGAAATCGAGGTGAAGGGAGGCACGGTGATGAGCGGCTACTACAACAAGCCCGAGGCCACAGCCGAGGCGTTCACGCCCGACGGATGGTTTCGCACCGGCGACGCCGGCCGCATCGACGAGGGGGGCAACCTCTTCATCACCGACCGCATCAAAGACCTCTTCAAGACCTCAAACGGCAAGTACGTGGCTCCGCAGATGATTGAAACCATGCTGGGCATCGACCCTCTGTTCGAGCAGATAACCATCATAGGCGACTCGCGCAAATTCGTGTCGGCACTCATCGTGCCCAACATCGCGCAGCTGCGGGCGCTGGCCGAGAGCGAAGGCATCGCGTGGAGCGACGACACGGCAGCGATGCTCGCGTCGCCCGCAGTCTACAAGCTCGTGGAGCGCAAGGTCAACGAGCTTCAGGAGGGACTGGCCGGCTATGAGAAAGTGAAGCGTTTCACCCTGCTGCCCGAGGAATTTTCGATGGAGCGCGGCGAGCTGACCAACACGCTCAAGGTGAAGCGCCGCGTGGTGGCCGAGCACTATGCCGATGCCATCGAAAAGATGTATTCCTAATAAGTATGTGTTCGAAATTATTTAATGTATTGGCTCATGAATTCTGAGGCGAACTTTCTAATTCGGCTTCAGTTGTTATGGAACCCCATAACGCCTTCAGCCGAATGCAAAATTTCATCCGCATACTTCACGACCCAATACATTAAATAATTTCGAACACATACTTCACACATAATACAACACACATATTTTCAAGCAACTATGAACGTAGCTATCGTAGGCGTCAGTGGCGCCGTTGGACAGGAGTTTCTCCGCGTGCTCGACGAGCAGAACTTTCCGGTAGACGAACTCCGCCTATTCGGCTCGGCCCGTTCGGCCGGGCGCACCTACAGCTTCCGCGGTAAAGACTACACCGTCAGAGAGCTGACCGAGAATGCCGAAGACTTCCGCGGCATCGACTTCGCCTTTGTTTCGGCGGGAGCGGGCGTATCGCGCCGCTATGCCGACACCATCACCGCCCACGGCGCTGTGATGATAGACAACTCGTCGGCCTTCCGCATGGATGCCGACGTGCCCCTCGTGGTGCCCGAAGTCAACGGCGAAGATGCTTTCGACGCACCGCGCGGCATCATAGCCAATCCCAACTGCACGACGGCCATCATGGTGGTGGCCCTCAAGCCCATCAACGACATCTCGCCCATCAAGCGTGTCCACGTGGCCTCCTATCAGTCGGCCTCGGGAGCAGGCGCGGCAGCCATGGACGAACTCGTCGAGCAGTATGCCGCCCTCAGCCGCGGCGAAGAGCCCAAGGTGGAGAAATTCGCCTATCAGCTGGCCTACAACGTAATCCCCCACATCGACGTCTTCACCGACAACGACTACACCAAGGAGGAGATGAAAATGTATCACGAGACAAAGAAAATCATGCACGCCCCCGACATGGAAGTGTCGGCCACCTGCGTGCGTGTGCCCGTGATGCGCGCCCACTCCGAAGCAGTCTGGATTGAGACCGAAGAACCCGTGAGCCTCGAGGTGGCCCGCAAGGCGTTCGCTCAGGCCGAGGGTCTCGTGGTCATCGACAATCCCGCCGAGAAGCGCTACCCCATGCCTCTCGACGCCGCCGGCACCGACCCCGTCTTCATCGGCCGCATCCGCGAGGACATCTCCAATCCGCGCGGCATGACGTTCTGGCTCGTCGGCGACCAAATCAAGAAGGGCGCCGCGCTCAACGCCGTGCAGATAGCCCAGTACATGCTGGCTCACCCCCGCGGCTAAGCCACCCCCCTTCCCCCGACACACGCCAAAGGCCGCTGCCCTCCGATGCGAGGCAGCGGCCTTTGATGCGTCTTCATGCCTCTCCCCTCCCGGGCAGGCACGAAAAACACTAAGCGCGGAGGTGATATCACATCAACTTCGCGCTTAATAATAAACCAATCATTATCACATTTCTTGCAATGGAAAAAGTAATTTGCAATTCTGTCTTTATAACGCGGGGGACGCGGAAAAAGTTCACGCAGCGACGGTTTTAACACTCTTTATTACCCCGCCGTCGCGGCTATGTCAATTCTTTTTGCTAAGTTTGCAGACGAAAGCCCCTGAAAACGGAAGTTTTAGCGGTTTTTAACACGTGTGGGCATCGTTGTGGCACAACCTTTGTTGTAACTTTGTAGCAGGAAAGGCGCCCGTCAGCCCCCCGGCCCCTCTTTCCTCAATCCCCTCCAAAAACGAAAAAACAAAACACGACATACTAAAATGGCAAAGAAAGAAATCAAGAGCGCGATCACCGACCCGAAGGTGGCCAAACTGGCAGCCCTCAATCAGGCGCTCGGCAATATAGAAAAAGACTTCGGACGCGGGGCCGTGATGCGCCTCGGCGACGACAGCATTCAAGACATCGAGGTGATACCCTCAGGCTCGATAGGACTCAACTACGCCCTCGGCGTCGGAGGCTATCCCCGCGGCCGCATCATCGAAATCTACGGCCCGGAATCGTCGGGTAAGACCACTCTGGCCATCCACGCCATAGCCGAGGCTCAGAAAGCGGGCGGCATCGCGGCCATCATCGACGCCGAGCATGCTTTCGACCGCTTCTATGCCGAAAAACTTGGCGTAGACGTCAACAACCTCCTTATAGCACAGCCCGACAACGGCGAGCAGGCGCTCGAAATAGCCGAGCAGCTCATCCGCTCATCGGCCATCGACATCCTCGTGGTCGACTCCGTGGCCGCCCTCACCCCCAAGAGCGAGCTCGAAGGCGACATGGGCGACAAGAACGTGGGCGTCCAGGCCCGACTCATGTCGCAGGCCATGCGCAAACTGACCGGCACCATCTCGCGCACCAACACCACCTGCATCTTCATCAATCAGCTGCGCGAGAAAATCGGCGTGATGTTCGGCCCGAGCGAAACCACCACCGGCGGCAACGCTCTCAAATTCTACGCCTCGGTGCGCATCGACATCCGTTCGTCTACCACCATCAAGGATGGCGACAACGTCCTGGGCCGTCTCACCAAAGTGAAAGTGGTCAAGAATAAAGTGGCGCCCCCCTTCCGCCGCGCCGAGTTTGACATCATGTTTGGCGAAGGCATCTCGCGCACCGGCGAGCTCATCGACCTGGGCGTGGAAAACGGCATCATCAAGAAGTCGGGCTCATGGTTCAGCTACAACGGCGCGAAGCTGGCGCAGGGACGCGACTCGGCCAAGAAAGCCCTCGAAGACAATCCCGAACTGGCCGAAGAAATCGAAGCAGCCATCATGGACGCGCTCCGTGCCAACGACGGCAGCTCGAAACCCAAGCCCGCAGCCTCCAAGGACAAGTCGGCCACACCCGACCTTACGTCGGAGAAGGAAGTCGACGAAGCCATCGACGACATCGTAGACGTCAACACGCTGCCGCTCAACGACGATTTCGGCATCGAAGAAGATATCTGATAGTAGCAATCAGGCCGTTCAGCCCTGCCCCGCCTCTCCCGGCGTGAAGGCGGGCAGAGCCGACGGTTTTTCCCTGTTGAGCTTCTGTCTGAAAAAAATCAAGCAGCGCGCCTTCCCTCATGGCGGGGAGGCGCGCTGCAATTATAGTCTGAGTAAGTTCTAAAAATAAAGCGGAGTTATTTGTTCATTTATTTTTCTCACTTACTTATTGAAACCGCCGGGGGTTATTCGGGGGTCTTTTCGTCGAGGTAGGGGTTGAGCTTGCTCCATTCAGAGATGGGGGGCATGACTCCCATGGCGATTACTTCGTCGCGGAGGGCGCAGAGGTGTTCGTAGCTCTTTTCGAGTTCGGCCATTTCGGCAGGTGTGCCCTTGATGGGGGTGATTTTCACGCCGTCTTTCGAGATAGAGGTCTCGGTGGCCATCATGATGTGGGAGAACTTCGAATTGTTGACGTAGGCGCCTGCGGGCCAGCGGAAGGGCGCACCGCCCATGGCTGCGGCAATCATTTCGATAGACACGTAGGCAGGGCTCTGGAACGACGAACGTCCGCGAAGGTCGATGATGTTTTTGCCGCCCTGAATGACGCGCACCTTGAGGTCTTCCCAGTCTTTGGCGGGGAGAGCTTCGGTGCCGATGAGTTCGGCGAGGGGTTTGCCGTCGACAGTGGCCGTCGAAGCGAATACGGCCATCTGTTCGCCGTGGCCGCCGTAGGTGCGGGTGTTCTTGACGGCATCGGGCGAAATCTTGAAATACTTGGCCAGCTCGGAGCGCAGACGGGTGGAGTCGAGCGCGGCGAGGGTGGTGACGCATCCGGGCTTGATGCCGGCATAGAGCAGGGTGATAAGACCGGTGATGTCGGCGGGGTTGAAGATGACGACGATGTGCTTGACGTCGGGGCAATACTTGCGCACGTTCTTGCCAAACTCTTCGGCGATGGCGGCGTTGCCCTTGAGGAGGTCTTCGCGGGTCATGCCGGCCTTACGGGCTGCGCCGCCCGAATTGACGATATACTTGGCGCCTGTGAGAGCCTCGGCTACGTCGGTGGTGTAGGTGAGGTTGAGACCGTCAAAGCCGCAGTGGAGCAGCTCCTCGGCCACGCCTTCGAGGGCTGGCCCGTAGGGGTCGTAGAGACAGATATTCGGGGTGAGGCCCATCATGATGGCAGTCTGGGCCATGTTGCTGCCAATCATGCCGGCGGCGCCGACAATCACGAGCTTTTCGTCTGTGAGATAGTTCATAAGATTTATTGTGGTTAGGGGTTTTTGACGTGTTGACATATGAGCGCGAGAGCTCACATCCCCTCGGGGATGTCGTTTGTATTAAGTAAGTTCGAAAAATAAAACGATTATGTAAAGAAAAATTCTTGAACAGTAAAACTCGTTCTTTTTGGATGCTTTGAGCCTTTCGTTCAGGCGCATAGCTCGCTATGCTTCTTCACTCAAGCCTCAAATCATCTCAAAAATAACTTCCTTTTATCTGTTCATTTATTTTTCTCACTTACTTAAAAAACGCGCACGCGCGGCCGAAAGTTCGCCGGGGTTGACGATTTTTTCGGTGCGGCGGGAACCAGCTTATTGTATCACACCTATTCGTCTGATTTTATCTGTACCTAATTTGGAATTTAGTGCGAAAAGCTTTAACTTTGTAGACAAATAGATTAGTTTTAACATTCTCATCAAACAGTTGATATATGACCATAAGAGAGTCAATGCAGCAGATACTCGATGCCGAGGCAAAGGCTCTGCTCGCCATCCCCTACAGCGATGACTACGACCGTGCCGTAGAGCTCATCATAGAGCACGTCCACCGTCGCGGGGGCAAGCTCGTCACCTCAGGCATGGGAAAGGCGGGCCAAATAGCCATGAATATCGCCACGACTTTCTCATCGACCGGAACGCCCGCTGTCAACCTTCACCCCTCGGAGGCACAGCACGGCGACCTCGGCGTGCTGCAGCCCAACGACGTGATGCTGCTCATCAGCAACTCGGGGCGCACCCGCGAGGTGCTCGAACTGGTCTCTCTTGCCCGCAACCTCTACCCCGACATCCCCCTCATCGGCATCACGGGCAATCCTGACAGTGAACTAACTCGCCTCACCGACGTTACACTTCTGACGGGGGGTGCCCCCGAAGTCTGCCCTCTGGGGCTGACTCCCACCACCTCGACCACGATGATGACCGTGATAGGCGACATCCTGGTGGTCAACGTGGAACGCCTCATCGGCTTCACGCCCCAGCAGTATGCCAAGCGTCACCACGGCGGCTATCTGGGCCACAAGTCGCGCCAGGAGGTGTGAGCGCAAAACGTATCCCCCGCCGCTCAATCTAACAACGACTAAACTCAAAATCATGAACAAGGTATATTTTCTCGGAGAGCTGTCGCTGACAGTCGGGCTGACCACCAAGGGTAAGGCCGACCTCCGTGTGGGCGACCGTATGGTACTTGCCGCCGTGCTCGACGGCATGATGGGAGTCGACACGAAGTTTGTAGGCGAAGCCGCCGCCGACGTCGTAGGCGATTTCATCGTAGACTATCTGAACAAGAACGGAGTAGACACCAAATCGGTAGACCGCTACACGGAGGGCGCCACGGCCGTCACCGTGGGTCATTCGGAACTTCCCGACGCACGCCCCATAGTCCACACTTCCTATCCCACGGAGCCGGTCAATCCGGTGTGGCCCAAGTTTGAGGAAGGCGACGTGGTGGTCTACGGCGGCTACATGGCCATAGACGACCGCAATCACGGCGCGCTGCTTGACCTGCTGAAATATGCCAAGTCGCGCAAGGCGCAGCTGGTCTACGTGCCCTACTTCGAGCCGTCGCGCGTGCCGCGCATCACCCGGGTGATGCCCGCCGAGTTTGAATGTCTCGAAATGGCCGACCTCATCGTGGCAGGCGTTGAAGACATTGCCGCCATCTTCCCCGGCGACGATGTGGCCGCCGTGTTCCGCGACCATATCCTTTTCTACTGCCGCCGTCTGCTCGTCACCAACTATCAGGAGAAGAAGCTGCGCTTTTTCGACGGCGACGAATCGTGGACCAAGGAGTGTCATCCTACCACCAACACCGCGCTCGAATGGCGCGCAGGCGTATTGGCCGGCACCACCCGCGCCCTCGTCGAAGGAATGCGCGACCCTGATGAAATCATGAACAAAGCCAACGAAACGGCTCACTCCGAGATAGCTTCGACACTTTGATGGAGACCGACGCGATGGAGAGTGAGGTGAGGGCCACTACCCTGCAACCGGGCTTCGTGACGCCCGGCTCAACGGCGATGCCCGACGCCTCCAAACTTGATGCGGAGGCACTCACAGCACTGGCCAATACCGACTTTGACGCCCTGACCGACACGCTCCGCAGCATGGCCGCCGAAGAGGGAGCCATAGAGAGGCTGAAAGAAATCACCGCCTCGCTGCCGACCGAATCGAGCGGCACCGACAATCTGCGCGCAGCCCTGCTCGAAGTGACGGCCGCGCTCAGCCTCGAGCGCGACGACAAGATGGAGGCGGCCTTGGCCATAGCCGAGGCCCTCGGCATTCTGGCCCGGCAGCCGCGCCGCAAGGACTACCCTTTCCTCGTGGTGCTCGGCAGCCTGCTCTTCGACCTGACGCTGCTCCATGAAGCCGACGGGCAATTCAAGCACGCCGAGCGGAGCATCGAAAAGGCCTTGAAGGTTATACAGCGACTGGTGCGCCTCAAGCCCTCGCGCTATGCCCCCACCCAGATGATAGCCCTCGAAAAGGCCACGAAAATCTATCGCGACCGCGTGGCGCAGACCGAACTCCTCGTGCGCTATCAGGCCGACACGTCGGAGAGCATGCGCCAGTTTGACGAGCAGGCCTCTGCGGAGGCCGCCCGACGCCTTGCGCGCTCGCTTGAGGCCGAGGGCAGCACCCTGACCCGCATGGGGCGTCATCGCGAAGCAATGCAGTATTTTTCGCGTGCGCTGAAGTATCTCACCAAAATCGAGACCGCGTTCAGCCTCGAGCAGCTGCGCCTGTCAATCAAGCTCGGCGAGTCGATGCTCCACGTCGGCACGATGCGCGACAAGGGGGTGCACCTGCTCAACACGATGCTCCACAAAGCCACCCGCCTCGGCGCCGCCGAGGAACACCGCCGCATAGTCGACGCCCTCTATCACTCGAAGAGCCGCACGTTTGACATCATTGCCGTCTGGCACAAAATCTTTCCCGCCTGATTAAACAATCAAATCATAGACACCCGAAAATGTCGCAATACACTCCCAACACCCCGCTTCCCAAGGTAGAGGACGCCCGCGTGGCCATAGTCTCGGCCGAATGGAACTCCCACATCACCGACCGTCTCACCGAAGGCGCGCTCGAAGTGCTCCACGCCAACGGATTTTCAGACGCCGACTGCGACGTCTACCGCGTGCCGGGCACCGTGGAACTCACCTTTGCCGCCTCGCAGCTCATCGAGGCAGAACAGTATGACGCCATCATCATAATAGGCGTGGTAATCAGAGGCGACACGCCCCACTTCGACTATGTGTGTCAGAGCGTGACGCAAGGCATGACGGCGCTCAACGCCGATTGCGACATCCCGACGATATTTGCGGTGCTCACCGTAGAAAACGAGCAGCAGGCGCTCGACCGCGCCGGCGGATGCGTAGGCAACAAGGGAGCCGAGGCCGCCGAGGCCGCCATCAAGATGATTGCCCTCAACCGACGCATCAACAACCTCTGACCCACTGAGAAAGTATGGAACGCCTGATGCAATACGTCTGGCAACACCGTCTGCTGGTGCAGACCGATATGCACACCACCGACGGCGAGCGTATTGTCATCATCGACCCCGGGCGGCTCAACACCGCTTCGGGGCCTGACTTTTTCAATGCCAAGGTGCAGATAGGAAGCCGCGTGTGGGCGGGCGATGTAGAGATACATGTGCGCGCCACCGACTGGCACCGCCACGGCCATGATGCCGACCCTGCGTATGACTCTGTGGTGCTCCACGTGGTTGACACCGACGACGGGCGCATCTCGCGCCGCAACGGCGAGGTGATACCGCAGATGGTGATGCGCTGCCGCAGCGACTTCCACCGCTCGTATGCGGCCCTCACCGAGCGCGCCGACCGCGACCTGCCGTGCCACGAATGGATAAAGGCAATGCCGCAGCTCCACATGACCGACTGGATGACCTCTCTGGCCTACGAGAGGGTCTACTACAAGGCCGACCGCATCATGGAACTCCTCTCGGAGTATGCGGGCAATTGGGAAGAGGTGGGCTACATCACACTGGCGCGCGCCCTCGGGTTCGGGCTCAACGCCGAGCCTATGGAGCGTCTGGCGCGTGCGCTGCCCATGCACTTTCTGCGCAAACATGCCGACGATGTCACGGCTCTCGAAGGGCTGCTGCTCGGGCAGGCGGGATTGCTCCAACAAAGCCCCGACATACACGACCCTTACCTCATCACCCTGCGCCGCGAGCATCAGTTCTATCAGGCCAAATTCTCGCTGCTGCCGCTGCAGCCGCTCGGATGGAAAATGTCGGGCATAAGGCCGCAGAGTTTCCCCTACCGCCGCATAGCCTATCTGGCGGCGCTTATCCACGACGATTCGCGCTTCGCGAGCACTCTGCTCTCGCTGGGAGGCATAGCCGAGGCCATAGCTTTCTTTCAGCGCCCTGTAGAGGGCTTCTGGGCGCGCCACTACACGTTCGGGCGCACACTCGACACGCCGCTGAGCGGATTGAGCCGCACGGCGGCCATAGGAATGGTGATAAACGTAGTGGTGCCTCTCATCATGGCCCACGGCATGGCCACAGGGCGCGACGAGAGGCTCACTCAGGCCATGGAGATGCTTCAGGCGCTTCCGTCGGAGCGCAACGTGATAATAGACCTCTTCACGCGCGCCGGCGTAGGCTGCCGCGACGCATTTACGTCGCAGGCACTCATCCATCTGCGCCGCATGTATTGCGAGCCGCGGCGATGCCTGTTCTGCCGCGTGGGCCACAGGATGCTCGCCGCGACGGCACGCCGCCGCGACGCTTAGCTCAGCACCTTGCGGGCGGCCTCGCGGTCGGAGGCGAGTTGGGAGGCAAGCTCTGATGTCGACTTAAACTTGCGCTCGCCGCGCAGACGGCCGACGAATTCAATCTTGACATTGTCGTCGTAGAGATAGCCCGCATAGTCTATGATGTGGGCCTCTACCGAAAGCACCCCCGGAGCCTTCTCGGCCTCGGGCATGGTCTGTGCCACGGTGGGGCGGAAACCGATGTTGACCATCGCAGGGCGGCGGATGCCGTCGGGAGTGGTCACGTAGGCCGCATAGGCGCCCGTAGCGGGCAAAATGAGTGCGGGGTCGACCAAGGACACATTTGCGGTGGGAAAGCCGAGAGACGCGCCCAGATGATTTCCTCTGACCACTTTGCCTTCGACGGCGAAAGGATGGCCGAGCAGACGCGCTGCCACCTCGGGACGTCCTTCGAGCAGGGCGCGGCGTATGGCCGACGACGAGATGCCCCCTTCTATTTCCTTGGGCGCAAATTCGGGCGCCATGATGACCTCGACGCCCGTGCGTTCGCCGATTTCGCGAAATTTTTCGGCCGAACTGACGCGGTCGTGGCCCAGATTGTTGTTGAAACCTACGACGAGCGCGTCGATGGCAAACTCACGCCGCAGGGTTTTGATAAATTCCTCGGCCGACATGCGCCTCAAAGCGTCGGAAAAGCTCAGAAGGATTACGTCTTCGGCTCCGGCGGCGGAGAGTTGCTCCACGCGGTCGCGCAGAGTGGTGAGCAGGCGCGGAGCCTCGTCGGGGCGCAACACCGAGAGAGGGTGACGCGAAAAGGTTACGACGGCGGGACGCAACCCGCGGTGACGCCCTTCGAGACAGAGGAAGTCGATGAGATAGCGATGGCCTTCGTGGACGCCGTCATACATTCCGACGGCAGCCACGCGGCGGCTCGAGGTATCGGTGGTGGTAATGAGATTCATAATTTCAGAGAGAGGATTGGTTAGAGAGATTCTGAAGTTTAAACGACTTCACTTATTGAGCGGGCACGAGCGCCTCGAATTCGGTGCCGGGAGCCACGTGGACGGCCTGATAGCCGCAAGCACGCGCCGCCTCGCAATTTCGCTCCGAATCGTCGAAAAAGAGCGTTTCCTCGGGGCGTATGCCGCAGATTTGTGCCGTCTTTTCGAAAATCTCGGCGTCGGGCTTGTAGGCCTTCACCTCGAAGCTCGCCACAATGCCGTCGAAATAGTCGGCCATTTCCAGCCCTTCCTGACGGAATTCCTCGGCAATCTTCGAGTGCCACATTATGGCGTTGGTGTTCGATAGCAGATAGATGCCGAAACGCTTGCGCAGACGGCGCAGAGCCTCGAGACGGTGGCGTGGGATGCCGATGAGAAAACGGCAGAAAGCGGCATCCATCTCGGCGTCGGTCAGACCGGGACGGAAGTAGGGGCGCAGACGGTCTCTGAACTCCTCGGGCGTAATTTCGCCGCGCTCGAGAGCCAGAAAGTCGCCCTTCTGGCCATACACGCCCAGAAACTCGTCGGCATTCGCCATGCCAAGCTCCTTGAAAGCCTCAACACAACGGTCGCGGTCGATGTCCATAATCACCCCGCCCAAATCGAACAGCAGATTTTTTATCATAATAATAAGTAAGTGAGAAAAATAAATGAATAAATAAAAGGAAGTTATTTTTGAGATGATTTGTGTGCGGAACGAAGGAGTGTAGCCGCGCTACACGACCGAGCGACAAGCACGAAGCATCCAAAAATAACGAGTTTTATTATTCAAGAATTTTTCGTTACACATATCGTTTTATTTTTGGAACTTACTTAATCCGTAGTATTCCTTTTGCGCAAAGTTACTCAAAATCCCCCAATCCTGCAAACGCCAGAGCCAAGACCCGTGCGTCACATATCCTCGAGAGTGAAGAGCCGCGTCGAAACATCGTAGCCTGAAAGGGTAGTGGCCTTAATCTGTTCCACTTTTGTCATAAAACGCTTATGGTCGTAGTTGCGTCGTTGTCGCTTGACCTCGGCCACCAGAGCGGCACTCTTGTCGGTAGTGATGGCCACGATGTCAATCTCGCTCGCATCGAGGCCGAGTTTCGGGAGCCACCACGCACCTATCTCGCGATAGCCGCCATCTTCGGCAAGCTTTTGGCGGAAATAGCGCTCGAGGGTATAGCCGGAATAGGTGGGATATTGCGAAAGCACGAGGTCGGCGAGGTCGGTGTAGTTGTCAAGCTCTATCATGGAGCGGTTGCTCTCGATAAACCTGAACCAGAATTGAAGGAAAAGGTCGGAGATGCGGAATCTGACGGTGCCTTTCGTGCCCGGTTTGGCCAAAACAGGCCGAAACTTTGAAATGATGCCGAATGTATTCTCCAATCGGTCGAGATGTCCCCCAATCGGCGTTCCGCCCAAGGCTGTCGTGATTTCAGCCTGCGAGGTCTTGCCTTCCGAAATTGCGAGAAGTATGGAAAAGTAAGTGCCGTAGTCGCGCCCGAACTCTCCTATTAACAGATTGCGTCCCTCCTCAATGAACGGCGATAAAGGCGAGAGTGTGTAACGCAACATCTTTTCAGCCGTCACATGGCCGTTGTCGCACAGCAGTTCTATGTATTTCGGCACGCCCCCTGTCAGCGAATAGATAGCCAGCAGGTCGTCCGGCGTATAGCCGGGATTGTAGTCGTAAAGAATAGTCTTAATTACACTTATGCGGAACGGTTTGAGGTGGATAATGTTGTCGGCGCGACCAAACAACGGCTCGTGGGCATCGGTGAAAATCTTGCGCATCATCGAGAGCACGCTGCCGCTCAGCACAAGATTCAGATGAGTGTCGCCACGATAGGAGTCCCAAAGATTCTGAAGGTCGCTGAACAACGACGGCGAAATTGACAGAAATTCCTGAAATTCGTCTATCACCAGCGTAAAAGATTTTGTCGTGGCAAGTTCGAACAGATGGCGGAGCACACCAATCACCGAGGTGAGTTCGTCGGGCACATAAACGTCCATCTTCGCTCGTATCTCACGGATAAAATCGGCCACGAGGGCGGCTTCCGACTTTCGGGCCGTGAAAAAATACAGCATCGGATGCGCCGAATTCTCAAAGGCCTTCTTTATCAGACTCGTTTTGCCAATGCGTCGTCTCCCCGTCAGCACGGTCATTCGTGAATTTCGCGTGAACGACAGATTTTCAATGCGCTGTAATTCAGCGATTTCATGTTCTCTATTATAAAACCTCATATCAAAAGACTATATTTGCAACCGCGGTTGAATCAACCACGATTGCAAATATACATCATTTTCGCCCAATTTGCAAATCAAATGCCACGAACCGGCGCGGGGGGCATTGCTTTCTGGGCGAGGCCGCGGAATTCAGTTGGGCTAAGGGAATAGGGTGGAGGCGAGCGGCCACGCTGTCAGCTCAACCTCGGTTTTACCTCTCAGTGAGAAAACCTCCACCCCGTCCTGACCGGGGGCGGCATAGGTCAGCAGCGTCATCACCTTGAGCCCGTCGGCAGCGAAAATCTCTATCGTGGTTTTGTCTACGAAAATTCGCAGCTCCGGATTACCTCCTATTTCCGCGAAAGCCATTCGTCTGAACTTTGGCAGTTCGGCAGGAGTGGAATTGGTGCGGTCGGCGGTCAGTATGCCCGAAGCCTCGTCGTAGCTCAACTTCACCTTGCGGCCATCCCCGCAGCATAGATTGAGGCCGCAGACGTCTCCCTTCGAGGGGTGCAGCCTCACATTGAGCTCGTAACAGTTTCCCATGGCCGTTACCTTCGGAAGGGCCTCTACGCCGGCCGACAGACGCCGTCTGAACGTCCACGCCTTGCCTCGAAGGATTTCAAGCGCACCTGCGGGTTGCTGCACGAGTCGCAATCCCCCGTCGGTGTGCCGCAGCGAAAGTCTGCGCGGCAAGCCCCAGACTCCCTTGCCCCATGTCGACGGTGCCTGCTGAGCGTAATCCCACGTGTTGACCCATCCCAAAGTGTAGACTCCGTCATCAGGCGTCGGGTCGTAATTCTGAAACACGCGCGAGGCATAGTAATCAAGCCCTTCGTCGACATACAGAGGCTCGGCATAGGCATGGTCGGGCGTAAAGGTCCTGCCGTCAAACTCGCCTGTGAAATATTGTTCGCGAGCCCAGTTGACCGACACCACCAACACCCATTTCTTCTCGCCTGTCTCTTCCACTTCGAGTTGGAAGAGGTCAGGACATTCCCACGAACGCTCGTTGTCGCCCATCGGACCGAAATCGGAAGTCCACGTCCAATGTTTCAGGTCGTCCGACTCATAGAACGCCACCTTCTTTTCCAAAGCCTTGGCCACAGCCATCACCCACTTGCCCGTCGCCTCGCAACGTATCACGGTAGGGTCGCGAAACTCCGTGCTCCATATGTCTATCACGGGATTGAGGTCGTAGTACTGGAATGTGCGCCCTCCGTCATGGCTGAAAGCCACACTTTGCGACTGCTTCTTCGAGTCTTCGTCAAACGACGTAAACGCAGCCACGAGTGCGTCGGTCCCCCAGCCGCCCGAACCTGTCGTGTCTGCCACGACACTCCCCGTGAACGGAGCTGTGTGCGGCGGCAATCCCTTTATCGCATTATTGTTGAGTTCGGTCCAATGCACCATGTCATGGCTCTCGGCCGCTCCCCAGCTATAGGCCAGGTAACGTCCGCCGTGGCGGATGAGGCCACAGGGGTCGCCTATCCAGCGGTGAGCCGGCGTGAAGTGATACTGCGGGCGATAGGGTTCGCGATAGAGCATCGTGTCGGTTGTGTCGGGAGCGGGTGCTGCCATCACCGTAAGAGCCAGACAAGCCGCAAAGGCTGTGGCAGCCATGTGTCGCATCTTCATGTATAGAAATGTAGAAATGAGATGAATGAGTAAGTCGGAAATTGGTGTGATATCACCACTGCAAAATTACTCAAATATCCTCTGTCGCACTATAACGAATGAAGCATACACTATCAAATCAGTTGCAAATTGACCGTGTCGCGTTGCCCCGTCGCTGCGGACGCTAAGAATTGCGTCCCTACATTTTTGCCGTAGGGGCGTCGGTGATTTTCGGGG